>CALJWR010000160.1 GCA_937976685.1 uncultured Verrucomicrobiae bacterium | reverse complement strand
CTTCCCCCGCTGGCGTTGCGGTCGCAGCCCGTTTCTTCCATGGGCGCGGACGTGGCGGACATCAACCGCGACGGTCACGACGACTTCTTCGTGGCGGACATGGTCAGCCGCCGCCACGACTGGCGGCATCGGCAGCGTCCCAACCTGATGCAGGGCATCCTCTCTCAAAGGCTGGACGATGCGGCGAATCGTCCCGAGGTCGCGCGCAACGCGCTGCAGCTTAATCGCGGTGACCACACCTGGGCTGACGTCGCTCAACTGGCCGGTGTGGACTTCACCGAATGGTCGTGGGGGGCGGTGTTTCTCGACGTGGACCTCGACGGCTGGGAAGACCTCCTCATCCCCACCGGCAACCTCCACGACGTGCAGGATGCCGACGTGCTCCGCGCGCAACGCGCGCAGCGGCGGGACGATTCCGCGGAAGGGCGACTGCGCGCGTGGCGGCAGTTTCCGCCGCTGGCGACACCGATCCTCGGCTATCGCAACAATCGGGACCTGACCTTCACCGAGCACACCGCGGACTGGGGCTTCGGCGAGCCGGGCCCGTGGCAGGGCATGGCCCTGGCGGACCTGGACAATGACGGTGACCAGGATGTCGTTGTGAACCGGCTCAACGGCGCCGCCGGCCTGTACCGCAACGATTGCCCGGCGCCGCGTCTCGCAGTTCGCCTCCAGGGCCTGCCGCCCAACACCGCGGGCATCGGCGCCCGGATTGAGGTTGCCGGCGGTCCTGTCACCCAGTCGCAGCAGATCATCGCTGGTGGACGCTATTTGTCCGGCGACCAGCCTCTGCGCACATTCGCCGCGGGCAGTGTGACCAACCGGCTGCGGGTTGAAGTCGTCTGGCGCCGTGGTCATCGTTCGGTGGTCACCAGCGTGCCGGCAAACGCCATAGTCGAAATCTTCGAAAGCGCCAGCACGCCTGATTCCGCGAAGCCAGCGCCCGCTCCCGTGGCCTGGTTCGAAGAGGTCAGCGCGCGGGTCGGTCACCGGCATCGGGATGATTCGTTTGATGACTTTGGCGTCCAACCGCTGCTGTCCCGCCGACTGAGCACGTTGGGACCGTCAGTGGCCTGGAGTGACCTCGACGCGGACGGCTGGGAGGATCTGATCGTGGGCGGCGGGCGCGGACAGCCCGTGACCGCCTTTCGTAACCAGCGCGGCCGCGCCTTCGAACCTTTCGACGGCAAGGCATTCGTCGCCGATTCCCACACCGCGAACTCCACGGCGCTGGCGCTGCGCTACGGCGCAAACGGGGTGGCGGTGATCGCCGGCAGAGCAACCACCCCGGGGGCGCCCGTGTCGGACGCCGCCCTGCTGATTCGCTGGTCGGGCGGACCTCCCGTGGGCCTCGGGCCACGGTTCCCGGCCAGCGTCGGCCCGTTGGCCCTCGGCGATGTGGATGGAGACGGCACCCTGGATTTGTTCGTCGGTGCCCGTTACCTGCCCGGCCGGTACCCGCAGTCCGGTCGGTCACTGTTGCTGTCCGGTCGCCTTACGCCAGAGGGAGATCTGGTCTTCGATCCGGCGACCGCGTCGAGCCCGTCGGAGATCGAAGTGACCGAATTGGTCAGCGGCGCCACCTTCGCCGACGTGACCGGGGATGGCCGACCGGAACTGCTCCTGGCGTGCGAGTGGGGACCCCTTCGCATCCTGCGCAACGAGGCTGGGCGACTGAAGCCTTGGAATCCGCCGGTGGTCCGCCCGGACGGGAGGACGGTTCACCTGGCAGACCTGACCGGTTGGTGGAACGCGGTAGCCACGGGTGACTTGGATGGCGATGGGCGGCTGGACGTCGTGGCGGCCAACTGGGGGCGGAACACACGCTTCCAGCGCTACCTCGAACGGCCTTTGAGGGTGTACTTCGGCGACCTCGGCCACGGGCATGTTGAACTCCTAGAGGCCTGCTTCGAACCGGGCCTGCGCACTTACGCGCCGTGGCGGGATTACGACACGGTGGCACGGGCGCTGCCGTGGGTGGCCGAGCATCTTCCGAGTTTCCAAGCTTACGGCAAGGCAGGCGTGGATGCCGTGCTGGGGGATCATGCCGGGGATTTCCGGTTCCTGGAAGCCGCCACCTTGGACTCCGTGCTGCTGCTGAATCGGGGCGCTCACTTCGAATTGCGCCCGCTGCCCACGGAGGCTCAGTTTGCTCCGGCCTTCGGCGTGGTGATCGAGGACTTCGATGGCGACGGCGCCCCAGATGTCTTTCTGGCGCAGAACTTCTTCGATGTCGAACCGGAGACCTCGCGTTACGATGCCGGTCGCGGTCTGCTCCTGCGCGGACGGGGTGACGGCACGTTCGAGCCCGTGCCCGGATGGGTGAGCGGGTTGCGGATCTATGGCCAGCAACGCGGCGCGGCCGCCGCGGATTTCGACCACGATGGTCGCGCGGATCTGGCGGTCGCCCAACGCGGTGAGGAATTGAAGCTGTACCGCAACACCCGCGCGCGGCCCGGATTGCGCGTGCGGCTGCTCGGACCGCCGGGGAATCCGGATGGTATCGGCGCGCTGGTGCGAGGGTTGTGGGGCGAACGGCTTGGTCCAGTCCGGTCCGTCTCCGGCGGAGGCGGATACTGGTCTCAGGACAGCGCGGTAGTGTTGCTCACGGGACCGCAACCTCCCACGGCCGTCTGGGTACGGTGGCCGGGAGGGACGGAGCGCCGCTACCCGGTGCCGCCGGGAACACCAACGATCGAGCTGCCCGTGGGTGACGGCGCCGGTGGCGAGGCTCGGTGAGCCGGAGAACCGCCCAGCTCGTTCGCCGGCAGGTTGTTTCCCGCTCGCCGTGACCGACCAATGCCGCAAACTCCAGCGCGCATGAAGCGATGGAAACGAGTCTTGCTTTGGACGGCCGGACTGGGGGCTGCGGGCGTGCTGGTGCTGGCCGTGTTCGTGGTGAACGCGGTCTGGTTCAAGCCGTGGAGCATTCGAATCTTTTTCGAGCGCGCCTTCATCGCCGCCGCGTTCAAAGACCCCGAGCTGCTCTCGACACTGGGACTGGTTGAGCAGTTCGGGTTGCGGGGCCACAACGCCCGGCTGACCGATGCCTCGCCCGCCCAAACCGAAACGCTGTTGCGTCTGGCGCGCGAGAACCTGGAAACCTTGCGCCGCTATGATCGCGGCCGCCTCTCGCCGCAGAACCAGTTCTCGGCGCGGATTCTCGAATGGTTCCTCCAAACGGCGGTCGAGGGCGAGCGCTTCGCCTACCACGACTTCCCGGTGAATCAGTTTCAAGGGAGCCAAAGCCAGTTGCCCGAATTCCTCACCACGATCCACCGGGTCAACGATGACCGGGACGCCGTGCAATACATCGCCCGTCTCCGGGCAATTCCCGCCAAGTGGGAGGGGCTGCTCGCAAGCCTCCAGCTCCGCGAGGAACGGGGCATTCTGCCGCCGCGGTTCGTGATCCAGCGCGTCCTCGCTGAAATGCGGGACTTCGTCGCGCAGCCGGAGGAGACGAACGCTCTCGTGCGGGTCTTCGGCGAAAAGCTCGACCGACTGCCGGGACTGACCGAGGCGCGGAAAGCGGAACTGAAGCGCGACGCCGGCGTCGCCTGGAGGGAATCCGTGCGGCCGGCGTACCAGCGACTGATTGATTACTGCGCCGCGCTGGAGCCGAAGACGACCACCGACGACGGCGTGTGGCGGCTGCCGGACGGTGAGGCGTATTACGCCTGGTGCCTGTTGGCGCACACGACGGTGAGGACGTCCGCGGCGGAGATTCACGAACTGGGTCTGCGGGAAGTGGCGCGGATCGAGGCCGAGATGCGCGCGATTCTCGACGCGGCGGGCCATCGGGGTGAGACGCCGGGCGTTTGGCTCCAACGGCTGGGCAAGCAGGCGCAATTCGTCTATCCGAACACGGACGAGGGCCGGGCCGAAGCGCTGGCGGAGTACCAGCGGATCGCCGAGGAGATGATGGCGCTGGCGCCGCGGTACTTCGCTCGTCTGCCGAGGGCCGGCATGGAGGTTCGCCGGGTTCCAGAGTTCAAGGAAGCCACCTCTCCCGCCGCCTACTACAACATGCCGGCGATGGACGGGTCGCGGCCGGGGATCTTCTTCGTCAACCTGCGCGACCTCACCGAACTGCCGAAGTTCGGCATGAAGACGCTGACCTATCACGAGGCGGTGCCGGGCCACCATTTCCAGATCGCCCTCGCCCTGGAAATGACCGGCGTGCCCACGTTTCGCAAACTCGGATTGTTCAACGCCTACGCCGAAGGTTGGGCGCTGTACGCGGAGCGGCTCGCCAAGGAGATCGGCCTTTACGAAGCCGACCCCTACGGCGACCTCGGCCGGCTCCAGGACGAGATGCTGCGCGCGGTGCGACTGGTGGTGGACACCGGCATCCACGCGAAGCGGTGGACCCGCGAGCAGGCCATCGCCTACATGGTCGAAAAGACCGGCATGCCCGAGCCCAGCGTGGTGTCGGAAGTGGAGCGCTACATTGTCGCACCCGGCCAGGCGTGCGCGTACAAGGTCGGGATGATGAAGCTGCTCGAATTCCGCGAGCGGGCCCGCGCGGCGCTGGGCGCGAAGTTTGACCTGCGCGAGTTCCATCGGGTGGTGCTCGAGAACGGCGCCATGCCGCTGGAGATCCTCGAGCAACAGGTCAACGACTGGATTGCGGCCGGGGCGCGGGCGTGAGGCGGCCGGCGCCCCGTGCGCGAGGTGCCTGACCAACGCCTCCCGCCGTCGAAGCAGTTCGCGACCCTGCGGCGGTCTGCTATTCGCTTGCCGTCGCACGCCGGTTCCAGTCTATTCCGTGCGCATGTCTGACTGGTTCGCGGTCCTCATCCTCGGCATCATTGAGGGCATCACCGAATTCCTGCCGATCTCGTCCACCGGCCACCTGCTGCTGGCGCAGCAATGGCTCCCGCGACAGAGCGACTTGTTCAACATTTTCATCCAGAGCGGCGCGGTGGTGGCGGTGATTCCGCTGTTCCCGGAGCGCCTGCGCCAGGTCCTGCGCTGCCCGCGGGACCCCGCCGCGCGGGACTTCACGCTCAAGGTCGCGCTGGCGTTTTTCATCACCGGCGTGGGCGGATTCATGCTCGACCGGCTCGGCTTGGAACTGCCCGAGCGGGCTCTGCCGGTTGCGATCGCCTTGATCGTGGGCGGCGTGCTCTTCCTGCTCGCGGAGCACTGGCTGAAGGGGCGGGAGCTGAAGAGCGAAATCACGTGGACCATCGCGGTCGCGGTGGGCTTGGGTCAGTTGGTGGCGGCGGTGTTTCCCGGGACCTCCCGGTCCGGCGCCACGATTCTGTTGATGCTGGCGTTCGGCCTGAGCCGGCCGGCGGCCACGGAATTTTCGTTCATCGTAGGCATCCCCACGATGCTCGCGGCGGGCGGACTGAAGATCGCCAAGGCCCTGCTACGTCCGCCGGCGGCCGGCCCCCAGGAGGACTGGCTGTTGCTGGTCTTCGGCACGATCGTTTCCGCCGTCGTCTCGTTCATCGTGGTGAAGTGGTTGTTGGGGTTCGTCCAGACCCACACGTTCAAGGGGTTCGGCTGGTATCGCATTGCGCTCGGGGGGCTGGTGTTGCTTCTGGTCGGCAATGGTGGCCCGCACGGTGCCTGGCATAGCGCGTCGGATTCGCGCCCGGTCGGCATCGCGGCGCCCGCTGCCGTGTCCGCCGTGCTGGCTGAGCCTCGGCCGTAGAGATTCAGGAGGCCCGCGTCGGCGAAGCGGCGGCGTCCGGCGGCGGCATGGGTTCGACGGCCAGGGCAATTGGCTTCCCCGTGTCATCGAGCCGCTGCAAGCCGTGGGCGACCGCGAACTGGTCGAGAAAGGTGCCGAAGACGCGGTACAAATCGCGTTGCCGGCGCCGCACCAGGATCAGCGCGACCGGCAGGGCCAGCAGGAGCAGCCACAACCAGGGTCGCCCGGCCGGCACCAGGCCGATCAGGGTGAGAACCATTCCCGCCAGGGTGCAGAAACCGATCCGCGTGGCCAGCGTCCACGCGCCGCGCAGGCGGCAGCGGATGGCGAGTCCGCCGGTCAGCGCGCGCTCGGTGGCGGTCGTGAGGCGCAGTTTGCACCAACGGCTGCCGTACACCTCCAAGTCGAAATCGTTCCAGCCCGTGTCGGGACGGTGGTGCCAGCGTTGCTGTTCCAGTCGTGCCAGCAGGCGGGCGAGAAACTGGGTCCGGTCGAAGCCCGTCGGCAGGAGATAGGTGTGGACCCAGGGCGGCCGGCCCGTTGCCTTGCGGCTGAGTGAGTCGAGGTTTTCGAAGCTTTCGAGTGGCAGGTCCCGGCGGGCCAGCCGGCCCTGGTACCGCGCCCAGCCGCGCACCAGCGGTTGCAAAAAGAACAGCAGCGCGACCAGCGGATACGACCACCCGCGTCGCCGCCGCCGCGGGATGACCACCTGACCGGCGGCCAGGCCGCAAACGAGGACGGGCGCGACGACGCTGGCGAGCCACCACGACGTGAATTGCGGCGCCACGGTGGCCAGGACCAGGAGCGGCAGACTGACCAGGGCGTAGTACTCGATGCTGGTCAGCAACAGGAGCGGCAACCACGAAGCGCGGGAGTAGAGCGCCTGGAAGAATCCGCCGCCGAATGCGCCGTGATAGATCATGGGCCGCCCCAGACTGAGCCCCGTGCTTGCCTGCGCGTAGATGCGGCCATGCCAGATCGAACCGCCGAAGCGATTGAAATGTTCCGGATGTTTCCGCTCCAACAGGGCCTCGGCGGCGCCGTAGCCCCGCTGCTGCTTGAGGTAGTCGCGAATCGTGGAACGCCGGTAGTGCCAGACAAAGCCGCCCGGGCTGAAACCCAGTTGATGCCCCCGCTGCTGCAACCGCCAGCAGACGTCCACATCGTCTCCCGCCTGGCGGAACACCGGATCGAACCCGCCGATTTCCTCGAGGGCCCATTTCCAGAAGACCATGTTGCACCCCGGGATGTGCTCCGCCACGCGGTCGGTCAACATCACATGCGCGGGCCCGCCCGGCGAAGCCATCACCGCCGCGGCCACACGGGAGTCTTCCGGCGGCAGCAGGTTGTGCCCCCCCACGCCGGCAAAGGAGCCTTCGATCAGGTCCGCCACCGTGTAATGGAGCCAGTCCTCGTCCGCCCGGCAGTCGGCGTCCGTGAACGCGACGATTTCGCCGGTGGCGGCGGCGATGCCGGTGTTGCGCGCCGCCGACAGACCCAGATTACCGGGATGGCGGAGGAGCCGGACGTGACCGAACGAGGCGGCGATCTGCGGGGTGACGTCCGTGGAGCCATCGTCCACCACAATGACCTCGTAATCGGGGTAGTTGAGGTGGGCGAGCGATTCCAGACACCGCTCGATCGTCCGCCCCGCGTTGAACGCCGCCACGACCACCGAGACGCGGGGCGCACGCGGCGGGGGAAACCACGGCGACTTGGAAAAGGCTCGCTGGACCGACTCCCACGCCGGTCGGGGCCGACGGTCCGCCGTGGTCAGACCGAATTGCCAGTCGGTGACCATGCGGCCGCGGTTGAACGACTCGGTTTTGAACCATTCGTCGGTGTACGCGAACGCGATGGCTCCGGTCGCGCCGCCGCGAAACGCCAGTTCAATCGTCCAGCTCAGCAGTTCCGCCTGAGCGGTCTCGCCCTCGCGCAGCGCGTCCATGCCGAACTCCCCCAAGACCAGCGGCTTGGTATCGGCGAGCATCTGCAGGCGGGCGAGGTAGTTGCGGAAAGCCCGGCGGTGGTGGAGATAGACGTTGAAACAGACGAAGTCCGCTTCCTGCGGCCGCAGGTATTCAGTGGGCGGGAAATTGCCGAACGTGCAGAGGCGATCCGGGTCCACCTCCTTGACATCAAGCACCAGCCGGTCGAGGAACGCGGCCACTGCTGCCGCGCCGCTCCAGCGCACGATGTCCGGCCGAATCTCGTTGGCGACGCTGATGGCAAACACCGCCGGATGGCCCGCGCATCGAGCGGCAGCGGTTCGCACGGCGTTTCTCGCGGCAGCGCGCGACGCTTCGCGGTCGAGGAAGCACTGGTCCTGGTCCCAAGGCGCTTCCACCAGCAGCCGAAGCCTCTTCTCCGCAGCGAGATCCAGCAGCCACCGGGGCGGGACCGTATAGACACGCAGCGTGTTCGCGCCCAGTTCGAGGAGGCGATCAAAGTCAGCGACGACCCGGTGCGGCGGGGGATAGAGGTCACCGTCTCCGTTGGGTGGAAACGGACCGTACGTGACGCCCTTGGGATGGAACTTGGTCGGTCCGGCCCGAAAGCCTTTGCCGTCCACCACCACCCGGGCTAGACCTGGGTCGGACCCCGACATAGCGGCTTAGACGGTTGCTCCGCGCGCTTTAGTCAACCGTGTGCTGTGCGTGGTCGGCAGCGCCGGCATTCTTGGCGGCATTTGCCGCCGACCTGGGGGTTGGTAGAGGCTAACGCTGACCTTCGGGTCGGGCTGGGGGCCGGTCGGGAGACCGGCGTTACGGTTCGCACCAAGCTCTTCCCGGGTCGGCGGCCAAGTCGGTGCTCGAGCTGCCTGGGCACCCCTCCGTTGATTGCGGTTGTTTTCGGGATTCCGGACCGAGCATTCGTTCCTGCCCCTCCTGCGCCCAGCGAGAGCCCGCAATTCCTCGGAAAAACTCGGGACTGCAAGAGAGTCAGGCGCTCCCTGTGTTGCGCAACTGGTCCCGGCACGCTTGACGCCGGTGCTTTAGCGTTCCTACCTTCCGCTCAACGTTAAAACATTCGCCCTACACTTATGAAATCCTCCCTATTCATTGCGATGTCCGTGGCGGCCATCGGTCTCACCGCCTCCGTGCTTGGCGCCGACATCAAGTCCAAGATTCCCGACCTGCGCGAAACGGCGAAGTTGTTGATCGATGTGATGCCCAGCCGGATGCCCGGCAGCGAAAACGACACGCCAGCCAAGATCGAGTTGGGCAAGAAGCTGTATTTTGATGTCCGGCTTTCGGTCAACGACAGCCAGTCTTGCAACACCTGCCACCGCCTCGACGAGAAGCGCGGCGGCGTGGATAACGAACCCACCTCGGCTGGCGCACACGGCCAACGCGGCAACCGCAACTCGCCGACCGTACTCAACGCGGGCTTTTACATCGCCCAGTTCTGGGACGGCCGCGCGAAGGACCTCGTCGAGCAGGCCAAAGGACCAGTGCTGAACCCGGTCGAGATGGCCATGCCGTCCGAACCCGAGGTCGTGAAGAAACTCAGCGCGATCAAGGAATACCAGGATCTGTTCGCGAAGGCGTTCCCGACCGAGACCGAGAAGATCACCTACGACAACATCGCCCGCGCCATTGCGGCATTCGAGCGCACCCTGATCACCTACGACCGGTTCAACGACTTCATCAAAGGCGACGACAAGGCGCTGAACGACAAAGAACTCGAAGGCCTCGAATTGTTCATCAATACCGGCTGTACCACCTGCCACAACGGCCCCGCGATGGGCGGCGGCAGCTTCCAGAAGGTCGGTTTGATCAACGAATACAAGACCGAAGACAAGGGGCGCTTCGAGGCGACCAAGGACGAGGGCGACATCGGCAAGTTCAAGGTACCGTCGCTCCGGAACATCGCGCTGACGGCGCCGTACTTCCACCACGGCCGATACAAGAATCTCGCCGATGTCGTGAAGCTCATGGCCTACCACCAGTTGGACAAGCGGCTTACGGATGCCGAGGCCGACACTCTTGTGGCCTTCCTCAAGACCCTCACCGACAAGGAGCGGGTCAAGTAATTCACGGCTTGTGTCGCGGGTGCGCCCCAAAACGGTCGGCGCACCCGCACGGTTCCTTTCCCGTTCCGGTTGGTGTCCGAACCGGACGGGGCAGGGGAATCGCCGGCCCTACGTTGCGACAGTACGCGGTTGTGGGAGAGGACGGGGCGGCGAAAGGCCGGGTCAGCCCCGCGCGAGCAGTTCGTTGACCTTGCGGAGGACGGCGAAGGCGTCGGCCACGTAGAGCACGTCTGCCTTGCCCCGCGCCCAGCCGCAGTTCGGGTCGAGACTTATCGCCCTTCGCTCGCCGATGAACCGCCAGCCCACCGTGTGCGGTTCCTCGCCGTGGCAACACGTCGAAAGCCCCTTAGGATGTCGCGGCGTGGCGCCGGTCTGACCGACTTGATTCAGGTGCGACAAAAACGAAAGCACTGCCTGCCCTTCGCCCCCGAGGTCCACCAGTGACTTGCTGCTGCCCAAGGAAGCCCTTGTCAGCCGGAGGAAATCGCGGATCAACGTCTCCGCTTCCGGCACGTGCGTCTGCCCGTCGGCCTGCTTCTTCGTCCACCCCGCACCGGCCACAAACAACAACTCCGCATCCGGCCGGATGGTCTGCGCGTCCGCCGCCACGTGTCGCACGCCCGTGACCGTGGTGCGCCGCGCGGAGTCCGGCAGCGACACCGCAACTTCTTCGACCGCCACCTGTGCCGGCGCGCCGCTCCAAGCCGGCTGGGTGCCCGGGTCAACCACGATGAACCAGGGCCGCTGGGCGCGCGTGAGCGTGCCCTCCATCCGCTGGCGGTAGTACCAGCGGCTGACGAACACCTTCCCGTCGGCCACCGAGAGGTTCGTCACATGCGTATCCGCCCGGCCGCCCAGCCGCGCCGCCACGCCCGGCAGGCACCGCAGCATTCGCGCCGTGCCGGCGGCGAGGACGAGCGTCGCGCCCCCTGACCGGGTCAGGGCTTCTGCCGCCGCCGCGTCGGTGGCGTACCGCGACACGGCAAAGTCCGGGCCGCTCACGCCAAGGACGCGGGTGGCACCGCTCGCCGCCACGGCCTTGGCCGCGTCTCCGACTCGTTCTCCCGCCAGGCCGATCATCAGCTTGGCGTCCGGCAAGGCAGCCTGAAGGGTCTTTGCGGCGCCCAGCGCCTCGAACGCCGTGGCGGGCAGCGAACCGTCCGATTCGGTGTGGGCCAGGACGAGGATCGTTTCCATGAAGCGTTGAAAAGGGCTCAGGGGCTATTTCCGAATCCACTCGACGATCTCGGCGGCGATCTCGTCCACCGGGGCGTCTTTCACAATGCGCGTCTGACGAAGCTGCTTCGGCACATTGGCCGCGGTGAAGGTCAGTCCCTCGCCGGGCAGCTTGACGGGCCGGGCCTTTTGGAGCGCGGGCATCACGGCCCGCATGTTCATCATGCCCACCTGCGGATTGTTCTTCGGCTCGGGCAGGTTGCCGGTGGCCCAGCCCAGCACCGCCGGCGGCCCCGCGCACCGCGACATCTGATGTCGCCCGCCTTCGATGCGCTCAGCGATTTCGAGCCCGCCGTCCGGCCACACCTTCAACTCATCCACGCCCAAGAATACGTCATCAATCCCGAGCTTCTCGGCGATCGTTTGCAGGGTGACACCCGCCCCGCGCGCGGCCGATTCCCACCCGCCAAACACCAGCAGGCGCGAGCGATCGAGCCCCGGCAGCGCGGCGATCGCCTCCGCCAGCGCCCCGGCCGTTTCTGCGGGCTCGGTGAACCCCCCGGCCGGGCCGTCGAGGGCCGCGAACTCGAACGGCACCTTTTGCCCGATGGTCATCAACACCTGCTGCAGTTTGGCCTTGGGCCCCAGGCTGACCAGCGTGACCTTGCTACCCGGGTGCTGCTTCGCGAGGTGGGCCGCCTCGTAAAGCGCATGTCCCGCCCACGGATCGAACCAGACCGGCAACATCAGTTCGTTCTTCAGCGCCGGGCCGGCGGGCGTCATCACCGGCTCGAGGGTTTGTAACGGATCGGGCACCACGCTGCCGCACACGACCACCTGGAAGGAAAAGCTCATGGCGCCGCAAGGATTAGTGGCCGGGCCGCTTTTGAAAAGGGCGAACGCTGGCGGCCAACGGCGCCGGCCGGCGCGCGTTGCGGATGAAGCCGGCGAGAACCATAGTTGGCGCGCGTGGGCGGGTGCCCACCCGGTCATGACACCACCAACTCTCGAGACTCCTTCCTCGCGCCGCGGCATTCGCTGGTGGCCGGCATGGCTCCTCCTCGCGGCATCGGCCGTCGTGATCGCCGCTTTCCGGCTCCAGGATACGCCCTTCCAACAACGCAATCTCCGGACGCTCATCACGCTGGTCATCACCGGGGCCGCGATCTTCCTGTGGTGGCTCACGCTCTCACGGGCCCGCTGGAAACTGCGGCTCACGGTGGCGGCGATCGGGATCGGTCTGACGGGGCTGGCGACGGCGAGCTTCCGCATTCGCGGCGTGAGCGGCGACCTCATGCCCATCCTTGAACCGCGTTGGGCGCGGTCCGCGCCGCCGGCCGCCGAACCTGCGGTCAGTCCTGCACCTCACGCGACCGCCGACGCCTCCGGAGCCGGCTCGGACTTCCCTCAGTTTCTTGGCCCTGACCGCACAGCCACGCTCGCGGGCCCCACCCTTGACCCGGATTGGAAGGCGCGTCCGCCGACGGAGGTCTGGCGGCAGCCGATCGGCGCGGCGTGGTCGGGGTTCGCCGTGGTAGGCGAGCGTGCGGTGACACAAGAGCAGCGGGGCGATCAGGAATCGGTGACCTGCTACGATCTGCGCACCGGCCGGCTGCTGTGGGCGCACGGTGACGCGGCGAGTTATTCGACGACCATCGCCGGCGCCGGGCCGCGGTGTACGCCCACGATCGTAAGCAACCGCGTCTTCACGTTGGGCGCTACGGGCCTCTTGAACTGCCTTGAGCTCGCCTCGGGCCGACTGGTCTGGCAACGCTCGATCACCGGGGACGCCGGGGCGCGAATGCCGGAGTGGGGCTTCGCCGGGTCGCCGCTGTTCCTCGATGGCCTCGTGATTGTCAGCGCCGGCGGGCAACCGGACAAGTCACTGCTCGCCTATCGCGCCGACTCGGGGCAACTCCGGTGGGCGGCCGGCAGCGCGCCCGTGGGATACAGTTCGCCGTTCGTTGCGGAGCTGGCCGGGGTGCGGCAAATCCTCGTCTTCAACAGCCGCCGCATCACGGCGCACGATCCCGCCTCCGGCACCGTCCTCTGGGAATACCCTTGGGGCGTCGGGCAACCCCACGTCGCCGTGCCGGTGGTCGTGGGCACGAGTCGGGTCGTGTTCTCCAGCGGGTACGGCGTCGGCGCGGAACTGCTGGACATCGGCCGCCAGGCGGACGGCTTCCTCGCCGCGACGCGCGTGTGGCAGTCCCGCCGCATGAAGGCGAAGTTCGCGAACCTCGTCGCCCGCGACGGTTTCCTGTACGGACTCGACGACGGCATTCTGGCCTGCGTGGACCTGGCGGATGGGTCGCTACGGTGGAAGGAGGGGCGCTACGGCCACGGCCAGGGGCTGCTGCTGAGCGAGCATTTCCTGCTCATGTCCGAGCCGGGGGAACTGGTGCTGTTGCGCCCGACGCCCGAAGCGCCGCACGAGCTTCACCGCTTCCGGGTGTTTTCGTCCAAGACGTGGAATCCCATCGCGCTGGCCGGCGAGTTCCTGCTGGTCCGCAACGATCTCGAAGCCGCCTGCCTGCGGCTGACGCTGGCGGACTCGGCGCTTCGCTGAGGCGCGGCGCGGCCGGGACTTGTCGGGCGACCGGATTCTCCGGACACTGGGCGGACCATGAGCGCGAGCGCGAAACCCGCTTTGTTGGGCGGCCCACCGGCCTGCCCGCAGCCCTGGCCGGCGTGGCCCGTCTTTGACAACCGCGAACGGCAGCTTCTCAACGCCGTTCTGGAATCCGGCCAATGGTGGTTTGGCGAGCGGGTACGGGAGTTCGAAAGCGCCTACGCGGCGTTCCAAGGCGCGAAGTTCGCCGTTTCCTGCACCAACGGCACCACGGCCATCGAGATGGGCCTGCGGGCCCTCGGGGTGGTCGAGGGCGACGAGGTGATCGTCCCGCCGTAC
>CALJWR010000159.1 GCA_937976685.1 uncultured Verrucomicrobiae bacterium | reverse complement strand
GTCCTCGACCGTCACCGTGGCGGTGGCGACGACGCGGATCTTTTCCTCGGGAGCGGATGTTCAAGCCTTCAGCGCCACGTTCCAGGAGGCTGCGGGCGGAGATTGGCAACCGAACATTCAGATCCGCACGGGGCCGATCCTTCTCCCGCTCGTCAGGATGCTGGCGGCCTTTGTGCCAGACGTGCCGGCCGAGGCGCGGACGGCACTCCGGGCGATCCGCAGCGCGGAGGTCAGCATTCACCACCTCGAGCGGCAGGGGCGCGGGCAACCCCGTTTCAACCTGCTCGAACGGGCTGATGCCCGGCTGGCGGGCCGTGGTTTGGAACGGGTCGTGGGCGTGGTGGATGGGGATCAAGTGGTGGGCGTCTATGCCCCAGCCGGCGCGCCGACGGCCCGCCATCAACACGTGGCCGTCATGGTGCTCGATGGCGACGAATTGATCACCCTGAGCGCGCAGGTTGATGTGGAACAACTGGCCGAACTCGCGTGGCGCCTGCGCGCGGAACCGCGGTTCACGGGTGGCGTTTCGAGAGCGCGATGAGATAGCGCTGAAACTGAGCCACCGGTTCGGTCTCCTGCCTCCGGGCATGGTGCTGGTGGAGGTTGGCGCACATCCGCAGCAGCGTCTCCCGCGGGGAAACGGGCGCGAGGAAACTTTCCTGAAAGCCGTATCCCGAGGTTTGGAGATAGGTGACACAGTGGGCGCGCGTCAGCAGCCGGCCCTGGTTGAAGACGTCCACGAAGAACGAATCGGTCGTGGTCTGATACCGGCAGAGGAAATGGGACGGCATGCCGATGCCGACGATCGGGAGTTGCAGCCGGCGGGCCACCAGCCAGTAGAGCACGCAGAGGTTGATGGGGTTGCCCAGCCGCCGGTCCAGCACACGGTTGAAATAGTGGTTTTCGAGCGCGTCGTAGTGTTCGTGGTTGCCGCGAAAACCCAGGTCACGGAACAGGACGCGGTTCATGACCTCGAGCCTCTCCACGCCCCGGGGCCCGTCGCCGGCTGCCTCAGTCACCGTGGCGGCGTACTGATCGAGGAGCGCCCGATAGGCGGCCGGGTTCAAGTCCGGATACCGTGTGGCGGCCAAGAGGAGCACCCCTTCCTCCAGGTCCAGATCGTCGCCGTGGTTCAGGCAGTAGGCGAGGAACCGGGTGTCGGCTTCCAGCCGGCCGAAGTGGGAGAGGATCTCTCTCGCGTGCCGGCGGAGAGTCGGGTGGTCACTCAGCCGGAGCGGTCGCAGCCACGGAATCACCTCCGCGCCCAGCGATACGAGCCGCTCGCGGACTCCGGCCGCCACCACAGGATCGTCATCGGCGAGGAGCGTCAACAGCGCGCTCTTCTCCGCCTCGGTCAGCGGCTTGCCGCCGGGACTCGTCAATGCAGGATTCATTGCGTCCGCCGATACGATGCCATCAAAACCGATGCCCGCTGGCAACGGCGAAAGCGACCCGCCCCGTGCGCGGCCGGATCGCCGGATAACGATCTCAAAGCCGGAAAACGCGGAAATCAGGGCACCAGCACCGCGCGGAAGTAGCGCTGGCGACCGGCGTCCGGAAAAGTGAAGGCGAGACTGACCACCGCCGCCTGCGCCCGCGGACCGAAGTCCGTCAAGGGTCGCCAGGCGCCATCCAGTTGGTCGCTCGTTTCCACGCGATAGAGGCGACCCGCCGCCACGTTGACCCACAGGCGCACCACACCGCTTTGGGCGGTGATCCGAGTGATCCGCACAGTGAGGGCCGACGGATCCGTTCCGGCGCGAAACTCCTCGAGGTTCGTTAATCCGTCGCCGTCCGGGTCGCCGTCCGCGCCGTTGCCGCCGAGGGCGGAAAAGGGATCAAGACCGTACCGGGTTTCCCAGTCATCGGGCAAACCATCGCCATCAGAGTCACCCCCTGGCGCGGCGTTGGCGCGGCCGGGGGTGGGGCGGTGAGCGTGCCAGTTGGCAGGATCGTTGCCGTAAGCGGTCGGGTCGCGACGCTGCAAGCTCAGGCCGCGACCGGCTGCCCCCGCGGGCCAGGGAGGCCGGGAACCGTACGCAATGCGCTCGACCTCCAGTTGCGGCACGAAGCGTCCTCCGCCCGGCAAGGGCAGCAGCTCGCCCGGCCGGGTTAGCACCAGCGTTTCCCCCTCGTTTGCCAGCTTGCCCGTGAACGGCCCGACAAGGATGCCGCGAAGCGTGGGGCTGAAACCGTAGGTGCGTTCAAACCGGTCCAGCGCTTTGCCATCCGTTGCGGGATCAAAACGCACCAGCACCACATAATTGCCGGGGGCCAGTGATCGCGGGCCGAGGGCCAGCTCCACACCGTCGGTGAGTCGCCAGTACTCGGGTGGGTTGTTCGTGCCGACAAGCGACACCGGCGCGGACGAGATGTTCAGCAACTCGACGAATTCAAGATCGGCATCTTCATTGCCGTTCGCATCCGGCGCAGGCTGGAACAGGATTTCGTTGATCACGACCGGCCCGACCTGCGGGTAGGCGTTCGGCGCACCCCGGCCGCGGCGGAACTGCGTGAGGTTGGCGGGAGAATCCTGGCCGAAAGTACGCGCCGACAGCACCGTGTAGTCGTCGCCCACGGTGGTCCGGTAGCGCCCGAAAGAGACCCCATTGTCCAGCGCGCCGAACCGAACGAGGGACCGATAGCCGGTCAGCGCGCCGGTGACGTCGGTGGCGGAAAGGACGGCGATGCCCCCGCGATCCGGATCGAAACGAAACCAATCGGTCGCGCCCGAGGCCGGACCGAAGGATTCTTCGTACCAGACCGCGAATCCGCCCGGTGCCAGTTGGGTCCCGGCCGGCACGCGGAATTTCCGCGGCCGCATCGGGTCATCGCTCAACCACCAGCCGCCGATGGGCGCGGGGTGATCCCCGAGGTTGACCACCTCGATCGCGTCCTCCAGCGGCGGGTCAGTGTGGGTGAGCACTTCGTTGATCACGACCGTTTCGAGGGGCAGATAGTTTGGCAGGCCGGGCGAGGGGGTGCGGTCGAACCGTCGGACCGTGTCTGCGCCGTCCGGGAAACGCCCTTCGGAGACGCGCGGCTCCTGCACCAGAAAATCCACGCTGTCCACGACGGCGAAGCCGGGATCGTAAAGGCGAAGCGTCTCGCCCCACCGATCGAGTCTGAACGGCAGTTCACCGGCCGGCGGCGGTTTCGCGCCGGTGGCGTCCCACTTCACCACGCCGTCGGGCGGCACCAAAGTCAGCGGCCGCACTGTGTGGTTCGTCTGACCGGCGAGCGAGGGATCGTCCGTGAGACGGAAGCCGCCCAGGTTGACGGGTTCCGCAGCCAGATTGAAAACCTCAACCCAGTCCTCGTCTCCCGCCGCCATCCATTCGTTGAGGCGGGCGCGCAAGGGGTCGCCCAAGGCGGCCGGGGCGCTGTTGAACGCGCCGGGCGTGGGATGGGCCAGCAAGGTCCAGGTGCCGCCCGACCGGCCGATGGACTGGTCTGGGAGTTGGAATCCGTACTCGACCGAATCCACCACCTGGCCGGCGGAACTGAAGAGGTACACGCCGCCGCCCCGGGCGGACAGGGCGATGCCGGTGTTGAAATCGCCGGGAAGAACAGCCGCCGCCGGGCGGGTATCGTCGCACCAGATGCGGAGAAAGCCGCCGGCGGGAATGCTCGCACCCGTGGGAAACACAAACATTCCCGGCCGCGCCTGGTCGAGGCCGAGACTCATGCCGGCAAGGGCAAAGACGGTCGGGTTGGGATTCTGCAACTCAATCCAGTCGGCCGCCGCGCCGGTCGAGCGAGCCAGGACTTCGTTCAGGACCGCGCCAGTGTAAGTGGAAACGTAGTTCGAGGCACCGGGACTCGCGGAGTTGGCGAAAAACTGGGTCAGGTCGCTCCCGTCCGGAAGCCGGCCAAACGAGACACCTTCCGGCGCCGTTGAATACGTGAGGCGATTGAGTTCGCGCCCCAGCGTGTCGTAGAGCATCACGCTGCCCCGCGGGCTCGGCAGGCGGAAATCCACGTGATTCGGTCCGGGCTGGGCATCGGCGCGCAGCACCACGAAACCCGACGGCGCGACGAAAGCCGCGGTGGTGATCCGGAAGGTCTGATTACTCGTGCCCACGGAGAGCCCCCGCAACTCGACCGGCAACGCAGGGTGGCGGTTGTGCAGTTCGATCCAGTCGTCCGCGCCGGGCACCGAATTGGAGAGCAGTTCGTTCACCACGAGATCCGCCGGCTCGGCGAGCGCGGCAGCTTCATTCACGGCGCCGGGGGTGGGCTCGCTGAGCCGCCACCCGGCCGCCGGATCCACGCGGCCCAAAGTGAAGCCGGGGATCTGCGGGCCGAAGCCCACAGCGTCAACGCGCCGGCCCGCCGCGTCGGCCAGGAACACGCTTTCCCCTTCGCGCGCCAGGCCGAACCCGGTACGCAGGCCCGGCGCGGGCGAGTCCGTGGCGGCGCAACTCACCACCAGGTACCCGTGCGCAGGCACCAGGACGCGCGGGAACACAAACCGCCGCTCGGGCCCGCCGTCACTCAGGCTCCAACCGGCCAGGTCCACGGCGGTCGCGCCGGCGTTGTGCAACTCGATCCAGTCATGGATGCGGCCGCCTGACGGCGCCCCGGGTCGAACGTCGGCGGCGATTTCATTGAGACGCACGACGGGCATCGGCACCGCAGCGTTGGGTGCCCCGGGTGAGCCGCCCGCGGTGGCGCTCGCGCGCCAGTTGGCCGGGTCGTCCGGGTCGCCCAGTGGATCCACGATTTCGAGGGAGGCGCCGCCGCCATCCGCCTCCTCCGGCCAGCCGCCGTTGTCGCGGTAGTCCACGGACTGGAGGGTTCGCCCCTCGCGGTCCACGAGTGCGAGCCGTTCGCCGCTGTTGGACAGGGTGCCGGCGTACTGGCCGAACACGGCCACGCCCGGATAACGCTGGGCGAAGGCGGCCGGCCGGTCGTTGGGAATCAGGACGAGCCGTGCGCCGCCGCCGATCATTGTGTTTTCCGGGAAACGAAAGGTGACCCCCTCCAAGGTGACGCCGCCGGCGTTGATGGGCAGCGGGCTGAGGTTGGTCAACTCGATGAATTCGTATTCCTCGCCGCCCGGCGGGTGGTAGTTGATCTCGGTGATGCGCAGCGGGAGCGGCGGCAGGTCCACTTCGAATGTGGCCTCCGTGAGCGCGCTCCAGTTGGTGCCGGCCAGGGAGCGCGCCTTGACCTGCACTGGCTCCCCGATCACCAGCGGCTGGGTGTACCGCACCGCGGTCGGCGCCACGTCCCCGCTGAACATGATCCGCGGATCCGTGCCGTTCGTGGTGAAGTAGATGTCGCCGTTGAGGTTCGTCATCGTCAGCGCATAGCCGGCCGGCACGCGGCCGCCGAACTGGCTGAACCCAGGCGCATTGGTGGAGAAGGCGAGCCCAGCCCGGCCCAGGTGGTCGAGCACGAAGCGCCGCCGCTGGGGAATCCAGGTCGCGCCGATCCGGTTGTCAAAGCCCGAGACCGAGTTGTTCAGTCGGGCGCGCACCTGTTCGTAGCGGGCCTTGATGCGGGCATCCGTCAGCGCGCCGCCATTGAAGAAGTGGCGATGAACGCGGTCGGCGAAGAGCAATTGGAATTCAGGCGAACGCCGGAGCGCGGTGAAGATCGTGGCGATTTCGGCCGTGCCCCAGGGGGGCGAGGTGGTGGAGAGCTGGTTGGCCACGGTGTTCCACGAGACGCTGTGCCCCTGCAGCCCAAACGCCCATTCCGCATCCCAGACGTAGAATCGGAACGGACCATTGGCGGCCTTGTCCCGCGCCGCCCGCCAGTTGTTGTGCGGCCAGTCATCATTGTCCGCGTAAATGAGCGGACACAGGTAGTCCACAAAGTTGGTCAGATCGAGCCGGGTCGCGGCGGTCAGGTATTTCGTCGGATCGAGCATGTTGGTGCCGCGCACAAGATTCTTCAGCGCATTCCACGCCGCGGCGTCGCCCTCGCGGATTTCGCCGCCTTGCGCGATGGCATCCCACCGCGGGCTGTCACCGTGGTAGGCGTTGAGAAAATCGGTGTCGAAGCGCTCGCACGGGTTGTAGTAGCCCTTGTACACGCCGTTGATGAACAGGTGAACAAACGTGCCCACGGGCGAGGGTTGCCCACAGTCGCGTGCCAGCGTCCGGACAAACTCGTCCGTGAGAAACGGGTTGGTGTGGTCGTTCATCCCCGCGCGCAGCACGATGGTGTCGAACGATCGCTGGGTGGTCTCCGGGAACAGGGGATATTCGAGCCGGCCGGGACCGTAATCGCCGCGGAAGTACAGGCGGAACGAGTACTTGTTGAAGGGCAACTCGGACGTGCGGTAGTTGTAGCGGCTGCGGACGTAGTCGCCCCCTTGCAGGCGGAGGCCGCAATCCACCTGGAAACCGCTGTTGTCCTCGGGCTTGATGAACTCGACAGAGACGGGGCGTTCCCAGGCCACGCCACGCTTGGTGGTGTTGCGGGGGTTGACCTCCATGATACCGCTGGGGCCGTAGAGGTGATTGCTCGCGGTCACCAGCGACAAGGCCGGCAGCGTCCGGCGCGAGGCGGCGATGTTGTAGAGGTAGGTGTGCGTCTCGACCGGTGAGGGCAGCAGGTTCGTCTGGAAGGCCGCGGCGCGGATGATGCGGGTGGCCGTGATCGGCAGCGGGCCGGTGTACACGAGGCCGTTGGTCAGCGTGGGCACGCTGCCATTGGTCGTGTAACGGATCTCCGCTCCCGGCGTGGCCGTCGCCAGTGACAGGTTGAACAGCTTGTTGAAATAACCGCGTGGCACGCTGAAACGCACCGGCGCCACCGTGTCCGTGATCGTGCTATCGCCGTTGGGCTGGCCCGGCGTGGGCACTGCGAAGTACCGCCAGCGCCCCTGCGAATCCAGGCCGTACGACACGTCATTGCGCTGCGGTGGGTATTTGGGCGCGACCTCGCTCGCCGGTACGCTCAGCGCCTCGGGACTGAAGAGACCCAGGTACTCGCCCTCGATCGCCAGCTTGAAATTCGTGTGCAGCCGGGAACCGCGCCGATCCTTGCCTGATGCGAAGACGATCAACCGCTGGTCCGGCTGCAGCACCAGGCTGGGAAAACGCCACCGGCCGGGGACCCGCGCATCGTCGGTCAACGACCACCCCTCAAGATTCACCGCCGTGCCGCCCCGATTCCACAGCTCGATCCAGTCCTCGGCGTCCTGATCTTCGTCCTTCAGACCGGACACATTCTCCGCGACGAACTCACTGATGATCACGCCCGGCGCGGGCAGGCCGGGATTGACCCGGTAACCCCAGGCTCCGCCGCCGAACGCGACCGGTTCCGGCGCCTCGTCGGTAATCCCGTGGGCCGGTGCCCACGCAACGTCCACCAGGCCACCGGGCTGCGGCGCGAACCGGAAGAGATACGGCCCGGCCGCCACGCCGGTCACATTGGTGGCTGGTCGGCCGCCAATCAACAGGTCGGCGGCGTCCACGCCGGTGACCGGGCGATCAAAGACCACCTCCACGGCCGCAAGGCGGCGAACGACCGCTTCGGGTCGTGGGAAAATGCCGACCACCCGCGGGGCGGTCGGATCAAAGTACTCGTACACCCAGCGCGCGCCGGGGCCGAAAGGATCAAAGGGCGTCCGCGGGTTGCCGAGGTCCGCGATGCCGCAGCGCGGATCCCAAGAGACGCTGACCGTGCCGTGCGCCACGGGTGGAGCGGTGAACGTGTACGTCGCGCCGCCGCCCACGACCGCCACGCAGGGTACCTCGTTCAACATCAAGTCGCCCGCGTCCACCCCCGCCACCGGTTCGCTGAACGAGATCGTAATTTCTCGCAGGTCGGTCACCGAGCCGCCGGGCGGGCTGACCGCCGCAATCACCGGCGCCACCCGCTCCGCCGGCGTGCCCAGCAGTTCGGCGTCGAACACCAGATCGCTGCTTCCCAAACTGACGTTGAACACCTGCACCGCGAGGACATTCGCGCCGGAGACCAGATACGCGGGAGGCGGCGGCAACGGCCAGCGATTGAAGACCGCCGGGTCGGGCGTCGCATTGGCGCTGGCCAGCGAACTAAACCAAGGACCGTCCGCCGGCGCGTTGTACCGGGCGACCTCGACGCCATTGATCCAGGCGATGAAGCCGTCGTCACAAACGGCATTGAGTTCGAGGCTGGCGAGGTCGGCGACGTTGGTCACCACAAAAGTTCGTCGCAGGAACAGCGTGGAATAGCTGTTCTGCATGTCGGCCAGTTGTGTCCCGCCGGCAATGCTTTCGCCGTAGTAAAAGGTCGCGGCGCCGCGTGGCCAGGCGCCGTCGTTGAAGGAGAGCATCCGCCATGCGGCCGGGTCCGGCGCGGACGCTTCGGTCGTGCCTTTGCGATACGCCCAAGTCACGTTGGTGTGGATGAGGGAGAACGATTGCGCCGCGAGGGCGACTCCCGCTCCGGCCGCGAGAACGGTGATCGTCGCGATAACACCGTGCCGCAACCGTCGCAGGATGAATCGGAAGTCAGACATGAGTTCCAGAGTAACGCCGGTGATTACCACAAGGTGACTCGATAGTACCGGGCGGCCGCCGGCGACGCCGGCACGATCACGGAATGTTCGCCCGCGGCACCGAAGGCGGGCCACGTCGCCGTGGGCTCGGCGATCCAGTCGCCTTCACCGAGCGCGTCCCGGTATTGCACGGCGCCCGCCCGTCCGGCAGGAACCAGAAAACGGAGTTCGAGTCCGGTCGCGCCCGCGGTAGCCTTCAGGCGGATCGAATTGACGCGGGGATCGGTGCCCAGCCGGTTCTCCTCGAGGTTGGTCAGCCCATCGCCATCCGGATCCTCGAGGGCGTCCCGCGGGTTGTTCGGATCCAGCCCGTTCGCCCGCTCCCAATCGTCCGGCAGGCCGTCCCCGTCCGCATCGTCCGTCGGGTCAGATGGCGCCGCTCCCGGTGTCGGTGGAGCGGCGAACCAGTTTGTCGGATCGTTGCCCGGAATGACCGGCGACCGGCGGTGGTAGCTGGCGCCGTTCCCGTCCGCGCCGCCCGGCCAGGGTTCCCGGTCGAAGTAGATCACCTCGTCGGCAATGACCGTGCCCAGCGGCTCGCCAGGCAAGACCGGCGCCAGCGGACGTTCAAGCGTAATCCGGTCGGTGTCGTTGCCCAGCCGGTCCGTGAACGGTCCGAACACCCGAACGCTGGCCGGCATGGAGTACGCCTGCCGGAAAGTTGCCAGCGCCGCGCCGTCGTCGGGCGCAAACGGCACGATGACCACGCGCTCGCCGGGGGCCAGGGTGGCGCCCGGCGGAAAGCCAAATTGTACGCCGCCGCCCAGCCGCCAGACCCCGTTGGAGTCGGAAAGCGCGACGGCAGCTGCGCCGTTGTTCTGCACCTCGACGAATTCGAGCACGGCCGGATCCGCCCAATTCGTGGCGAAGCCGGAGTGGTACAGGAACTCGCTGATCACCACGCGCCCAGGCGTCTGGCGGTTGGCGGCGTTGGGGCTGCGCGGGGTCACGTAGTCCCAGTGGCCGTCGCCATCGGGTACGCGAGCGAAGGACCAGCCAGGCTCCTGGCCCGCGAAGGCAAGCGCGTCCACCACGCGATCGCGCGCATCGCCGGGCAGGAAGCTCAGGAAAAGCTGCTCGCCCAAGCGACTGAGGCCAAACGCCCGGCCGAAGTCGGCCGTTTCGGTGAACGAGACGAAACCACGCCCGGGCACCACCGTGCCGGCGGGGATCGCCCAGCGCTTCAGTTCGGCCGCACGGTCGCTCAGATACCAACCTTCGCCGAGGGTGACGTTCGTCGTCGCGCGGTTGAACAGCTCGATCCAGTCGTCAGCCCCCGGGAGCGGCTGGGTCACGATTTCGTTGAGCACAATGACATCGGGCGGCTTGGAGTCGGGGCGGCCGGGCGAGCCTTTGATGAAGGCACTGGCGCGCCAGTTGCCACCGAAGTCCAGGAGACTGGAGGCGGCCTCGCCAAAATCGCGGCGCGGTACGAGCGAATGCCCGGCGCCGTCCGCCGCCAGCGGCCAGCCGGAACCGTCGTCGTAGGTGAAGGCCAGCAACGTCGTGCCACCGGACGCGGTTTTCAGGACGAGTTGTTCGCCCCCGTTGTCGAGATTGCCGGTGAACGGACCGAAGATTGGCACGTCTGCCGAGAGTCCATAATGGGCGCGGAAGGCGGCGAAGTGGTTCGCGGGGTCGGCGGGCACCACCAGCGCGTACGCGCCGGGGGCCAGCGTGGCGCCGGCCGGGAAGGTGAAGCTGATGCCGGCGGTGAAGGCAACGCCGTCAAGCCGGAGCGCGGTGTCGGCACTCGCGTTGTGCAGCTCTATGAACTCGTAGGCGCTGCCGGCCGGAGGATTGTACATCACCTCGGTGAGCCGCAACGAACGCTGCAGTTCGGCGAGGTTGTCCGGCTCGGCAGCGATGAACTCGACCGGCGGTGACCAATGGCTCGTCCGGCCCGCGGCGTCCTTGAACTGAACCCGCGCGCGGTACACCCGGCCGGGTTTGGCCACGCCCGGTGGCACGCTGATTTCGGGCGCATAGGGGGTCAGCTCGCCGCTTTCCCAGACCGACTCGATTTCGTACTTCCAGGGTTCGGTGGCCAGCCAACTGGGCGCGGTGGCGCGGGTGATCTCGCCCAGCCGCCATTTCATCGCGCCGAACCCGCCGGTGCCGCTGAAGGGCGAGGCGCGGAACCGCAACGCGTTCACGGGAAAGTGGGTGGGGCCGACATAGGTGATGGTCGGCGTGACGGGGAGGTTCGGCTCGAAAGCAATGGCGTCCAGCGGCGCGGCGCGTGCGGCGGCGTTGGTGGCGCGGAAGCCCACGTAGCGTTTCACGATGGCGATGGCGCCCTCGAAGGAGCGGGGCGCAATGGCGGCGGTGTAGTTCGGCCACTGGTAGAAACGGCCCTGACCCGCCTTGTTGAGGTGCGGCGTGTACCGTGTATCCGCCATCTTCGGGTTGTAATCCCATTGCGCGCGGTCGGCGTCGAGGATCGTCGGCCCGCTCGCCGGGCCGCGCAGGCGGCCGACGTATTCATCAATCAGCCGCCAAGCTTCGTCTTCGTTCCAGAGCAGGTCGCGGACTTCGCGGACGCGGTTCTGCCACTCGCGCCAGAGCGCCGGGTAGCGCGTTGCGTCGGGCAGCATCCTCGCCTTGATGCGGTCCACCCCGCCGCAGCCGGGGTCGAACATGTTTTCCGCCCACGTCAGATCGAGGTCCCACGGCGTGACCGTGACCGCGCCGGTGAGGGCATCGAAGTGGTAGAAAAAGTTTTTGTCGTAGCAGATGTCGTAGTGATGGATGGCTTGGGCGATGGCTTGATAGCTGTAATAGGCGGGCAGGTTCAGTCGGGAGCGGAACCAGGTCTCCTCCGCGGCGGCCCCGCGGTTGATCACGTCCAGAAAGGCATTCAGATCACTCTTGTCGGTGGGACCGTCCGGCCCGAGGTGGTTCAGTTCGCCGGCGCCGCCTTCCATTTTGTAGAAGTTCGAGTCGGTCAGGCCGTGCTCCTCGAGAAACCGCCCGTTCCCCTGCTCGGTCATCAGATACACGCCCCAGAAATCCCCCTCGTACTGATCGCCCGGCCGGACCTCCTCGGCCGCATCAATGATCCGCAACTGGCAGAACGTGGTGTGCGGCGCGGGAACACCGGCCAGTTGGAAGAGCCGGAAGCCCAGCGACTCGAACAGGCCCTGCTCACCGCGGTGGTTGTAATCGCCCTGCTGGATGCACGCGCCGAGATTGAGCTTGGTCCAGGGCGTGGCGTACCGGCGGCCCCAATTGTCGCGGGCCGCGAAGTCGTGGCCACGGTTGAGGTCGAACTTCCACATGTTCTTCACCATCGAGTACCGCCAGACGCCGCCCCGCGCGCGGTGGCGGATGTGATCGTACACGCGCCCGTCATAGACCAGCGTGCCCAGCCACGGGTAGGCGTCACCACCGTAACGGCTGAACCACGTCGAAGTCTCGATGGTGCTCTTCTTGCCGATCAGGTGGATGACCGGCAGGCGGCTCATCTCCTCCGCGCTGACGGTGAAGGGCTGGCCCGGTGCGCCCGCCGCACCCGGCCGGACGGCGCCGGTCCAGGCGGGCACGCCATCGTACACGAAGTACGCAAAGTTCGGCTGCGGGTCGTCGGCGTAAGGCACGCGCACGCTGGCCCCGAGGCCGTCGGTCACGGTGATCCGGTACCGCACCAGCCGCCGGTGAACCTGGATGCCGGCGGGCAACGTACCGGTGAAGACGTCGTCGCCGGCTTGCGCGTCGCCGTCCGTGCCGGCGTCGTTCATGGGTACGTCCGTCCAGGCGGTTTCGTAGGCGGGATCGGTCAGCTCGACGTACGCGCCCGGCGCGACGACCTGATAATGCAGCGTGACGCGGCTGACGCCGTGCGGGTCTGTGACCTTGGCCGTGATACGCACGGGCTGGCCGCCGCGCGGCTCGCGGGGCGAATGCCCGACCTGGCGGATCGCGGGCGGGGCGTTGGTGGCGAAGGCGGCGTTGACCCGGCCCGGTGTGGGCCCGCGACCGGTCGGGCCGGTCAGCATCCGCAGACGACAGTCAAAGAAGCAGTCCGAGCTGTTGTCGCGCGAGACATTCTGGAGTTGCACGGCGATGACGTTCTCGCCCGCGCGCAGGTAGGCCGTCGGGTTGGTGAACGTGAACTCCTCGTAGTCGTTGGACTCGCGCGCGGGGCCCGTGCTGCCATCGAAAGGCACCTCGCCGGCGGCGATGTTCGCGTTGAGCACGTTCGTGCCGTTGATCCAGACCTTGAGGCCGTCGTCGTAAAGCGCCTCGAGAATAACCGCGCCAACCGCGGCAGGATCCGCGACCGTAAACGAACGCCGGAGAAAGACCGACGAATAGCTGTAACGCATGTCGTCCAGGGGCGTGCCGAACTGGATCGCCGGGTCATAGCCGATCGGCAAGGCGCCGCTGGCCCAGCCGTCGTCGTTGAACGCCGGCTGCCGCCAGGCCGTGGCAGGCGACGATGCCTCGGCGGTGCCTTTGCGGTAGCGCCACGTGCTGCCGCGTTCGATGAGCGTCTGGGAAGCGGGCGGCACGCCGCCATCCGCTGCCGAGACGCGCCAGCTTCCGCCGAGGTCGTTGTCGAGGGACGGGTGAATCAGCTCGATCGAATAGCCGGGCGGATCGCCCACCGTGGGCCAGGGGAAGCCCACGCCGTAAGTCACCTCGTCGGCGATCCGGCCCGCCGCATCGCGCAACACGACACGCTCGCCGTACTTCGAGAGATTGCCCGTGTACGGCCCCAGCGCGTCCACACCGAACTTCGCCTTCAAGGCGGCCGGATTCTCCGCGACCACCACGAAGCCGCCGGGTGGCACGATGACCGCAGGAAAAGTGAACGCTACGCCGGCGGAGAACTTCCAGCCGGCCAGATCCACGGTCGCCGCCCCGGCGTTGTACAGCTCGATGAACTCCACCCGTTCGGTCTTCACGTCCGGGTTGTAGTGCAACTCGTTGACGACCACCTGGCTCTGGGCCAAGGGCATCACGCCTCCCGCGATGGCGAACCCGAATCGCGCGAGCCTGCGGAGGGGACCGATGAACGTATGCATGCCAAACGGCCGCGGGAGCAGCCCGACCCGCGAGCGCGAAAACTTACGCCCGCCCGGCCAGCAGAATCCACGCCGAAAAGGGCGTCCGGCGTGCTGCCACGGACGGGTTCGGGGGAGTGTTCACCCGACTTGCCCTCGGTTCACCTGGCGGACCGGACATCGCTGTCGCGGATAACGAAGGTCCGATTCGCTGGACCCGGCAGCGTCGGGGATGGCGGGTTGGCGCGCCGTTGCTTGCGTTGGCTCCATGCGCGGCGGACTATGCCCGGACCCGACCCCAATGATCTGGCAGCAAAACTATGATCCGCTCGGCCTGCCGTGGCTTTCCACCGTGGTGGCGGCGCTGCCGGTAGTGCTGTTGTTGACCAGCATCGCTTTCCTCGGCATCCGGATTCACCTCGCGGCGCTGCTCGGTCTGGGCGTCGCCCTGTGGGTCGCTTTGACCGCCTACCGGATGCCGGTGACCGCGGCCTTCGGAGCCGCGGGCTATGGAGCGGCGTTCGGACTGTTCCCAATCGGCTGGATCGTCCTCAACATCATCTTCCTGTACCAGATCACGCTGCGCCGGGGATTGTTCGACGTGCTCCGCTGCAGTCTGGCGGGCGTGGCGCCCGATCCCCGGGTTCAGGTGTTGCTGGTGGCTTTCGCCTTCGGCGCGTTGATCGAGGGG
>CALJWR010000158.1 GCA_937976685.1 uncultured Verrucomicrobiae bacterium | reverse complement strand
CGGAGGGGTTGAACGCCAAGAGCCAGAGCCTCCAGTCAGCCGCACGGGGTTTCCGGACCTTCGCGAATTATCGGATTCGCATCCTGTTCTTCCGCAGAAAGCTCGCCCTTTACCCACAATAATCCTCGAAGAGCCCTGCCTGCCCGGGCGGATGGCGTGGCGCTCGCGGCAATGGGTGGTGCTTGGGCGCAGCGGGTGTGGCCGACGCACGGCCCGGGTCGTCCCCGACTGGCCGCCGCCAGCGGCTGACGCCCGCGCGCCGCGAGTCCTCGTCCGCCGAGACCCCCCGGCCCGATGCCGGGGGCGTGGCGGAGCGTTGTCTGGCGAGCCGCGAGAACCGGAAAAAACGCTGAACTTCGGCCCAAGCGGCGACTGTCGCCCCCCGCCAAAGCAAAACTTCGACGGCCACGCACTCCCTGCGTTCCTTTCCCCACTCTCAAACTGTCGCCCCCCATTCGCATCGTAATGATTGAGGGGTCACCTGGCGGCTCAAAAAGCCATTCGACAAAGCGGCCGGCATCGGGCAGAAGACGACCGCAACCTTCTGCTATGGCCGAGAACGACAAATCCAGCGTGGTGGGCGTGGACTTGGGCGGCACCAAGATTCTCGCCGGCGTTTTCGACGAAAAGCTGAACTGTCTCGCCAAGACCAAGCTCAGCACCAAGGCCACGCGCGGCGTCGAGGCCGTCATCGAGCGCATCGCGCGTTGTGTGCGCGACGCGGTGGATGAGGCCGATCTGAACCTGAGACAGGTGCGAGCCGTGGGCATCGGCGCGCCGGGTGCGTCAGACCCGCAAAGCGGAACGGTCCTGTTTGCTCCCAACCTCCCCGGCTGGACCGACGTGCCCCTGGAAAAGCTCCTCGAGAAGGAGCTCTCCGTGCCCGTCTTCATCGAGAACGATTGCAACATCCAGGCGCTGGGGGTGCATGAAAAGGAGTTGAAGGGCCGGCCGCGTCACATGGTCGGTGTCTTCCTCGGGACCGGCATCGGCGCCGGGTTGATTCTCGACGGTAAGCTGTATTCGGGCTTCAACCGGACCGCTGGCGAGATCGGTCACATGGTGCTGGAGGTGGGCGGACCCAAATGCGGCTGCGGCAACAAGGGCTGCTTCGAAGCCCTCGCCAGCCGCACGGCAATGTTCAAACGCATTCAGGCCGCGGTGAAGGAGGGCCAGAAAACCCTGCTCACCGAAATGCTCGGCCCGGGACTCGAAGACATGCGGAGCGGCGACCTGCGCAAGGCCATCCGCCGCGGCGACAAGTTCGTCGAGAAGGTGGTGGAGGAAGCCGCCGAGTACACGGGTATCGCCATTGCCAACGTCATCAACCTGCTCAATCCGGAGGTGGTCGTGGTCGGCGGCGGCGTCATGGACGCCCTCGAGGACGAAATGCTGGCTATCATCGTCGAGACCGCCCACGACTACGCGATGGAAGGAACCGCCAAGGACATCGAGATCATCTCCTCGAAATTGGGCGACGACGCCGGCATCACCGGCGGCGCCGTACTGGCCCGGCGGTGCAGCAAGTAGCGGTGCCCCGGGGCGCGCGAGACCGGTCCGCCCAGCCTCTTGCCGTCGCTTCGCCCCTACCAACGGCCTGGATCAAACCACTGGCGCGTGAGGGCGTCGCTGCCGAGGATTTCGATCAGCCGACGATGGCGGAGCGTCTCGACGTGGCCGTCCAGGCAACTGAAGTTCGCCTTCCCATTGTGCATCACCATCTGGCCGCCGATCGCGCTGGCGTCGGTGCCGGGATGGAAGGCCGCGTTGTGCATCGTTTTCGGGTCCTCGTTGACCAGCAGAAATTTCTGACTGGGTGCCACCGTTTCCGTCAATCGGCGTCCACGCGGTCGGGTGTCCTCCCGGTCCAGGAAGCTGTTCATGCTGTACGTGACACGCAAGGCCCGCCCGAGCTCACCCGTACTGGGGCACCGGTACACATCGAACTTGTTTGTGTACCAGTCAGTGTGGTTTTGCCCCGGACGCGGCAGAATCCGCGGCTGATTCATGACGTAGGGAAAGAGGGAGCCTGACTCCGCGTGATGGCCGAAGGTGAGCGGCGGGCGTCGCCAGTAGGCGCGGTTGCGGGTGTCCTCGGCCCGCTGACCGCCCCACACCCAGTCCGGCGGCAGGTTGCGATCCACGTCACCGCACCACGGCAGCAAGTCGGAATTCTCCTCCGCATACATCAGGACGCCGAGGCTGAGTTGGCGCAGGTTGCTCCGGCAGACGGCCGAGCGGCCGCTCTCCTTTGCTTTCGAGAGTGCCGGCAACAGCAAGCCCGCAAGGATGGCGATGATCGCGATCACGACCAGCAGCTCAATAAGGGTGAATCCCCAGCCAGACCGACCCGCCCGACGGCGGCGGGATCCGAACGATTGAGCGGGACCGCACATGGCGTGAAAGGAGTCGGCCGGCGACGGGCGGGTGCCGGACGGAAGAATCATCGCCTCACCGTGGCGCGGGACCTGAGCCAGTCCAGGTCGTTGCGGCTCGACGCCCGGACCGTGTTGCCTCCGTGGTCATGCCAGTTGGCCGGGGCCGGCTTGGGGTTGTTGAACAGCGGATCCTGCCACCGTTTGGTCTCGGCGTGCCCGTCCACGAAACTGAAATTGGATTGACGGCCGTGATAGTTGCCCGGCACGTGGTAGATCGCTTGGGAGTCCATGTTGATGCCGAACATCGGCCGGCAAATGCTGTCAGGGTGGATCTCCCCGAAGAGGAAAATCTGCGAACCGGCCTGCCCGTCCGCCGTGTTCTTGAAAACCGTGTACTTCCGGTCGTCGGGCATGTTGTTCCACGGCGCCGCGTTCCACCCAACGTAGGCGTTCATCCCGAAACTGCGCGGCCAAAGAATTTTCTTGCCGCCCACCGTCAGCATCTTTTTGTCCGAAGGGCAGCGAAAGCTCTCCTTGACCTTCACGTAGGTGCCGAGCAGCGAGACCTTGTCAGAAATCATTCCCCCCGCCGAGGCCGGGTCGGTGAGGTTGGATCCTTCGCGCCCTTCCGCCCACACTTTCGGGTAGTGACCGGCGGGCGGGTTGGCCAGGTTCAGCGTACTGTCACCTTCGTTGTTGAGCGGAAAATGATCGTTGTAATCGGTGGCGTAGATGAGGGCCGCCGTGGTCAATTGCTTCAGGTTGTTGATGCACGCGATGCTCCCGGCCTTTTCCTTCGCCTTGGAAAGTGCGGGCAATAACATCCCGGCAAGGATTGCGATAATGGCGATCACCACGAGCAATTCGATCAAGGTGAAGCCACGCCGGCCGGAGGCGGGTTGGCGCTGGCGACTGGGGAAAACGGCCATGATCATGGGCGCGGGCAGAATCTCGGACCCCTCAAACATCGGCAGTATGCTGACCGGCCTTCAGGCGGCAAGTGTGCTTGTGCCGGCACAGCGGCAGTTCACGGCCGGCGGCGCGCCTTGAACGCCAGGTCGTCCGTGAACTCCGGCAGCGTCAGCTCCAAACCTTCGCAGGTGGCGGTGGCACTCCCCCGCACGGACACCGCCCCAGAGCGGGTATCCCACCACTCCACGTCGTACTCGCCCGCCGCCATTCCGCGCACGAGCAGCCGCTCGCCCGTTGTCCGCCGGCGCGGCGATTTCTCGACCACCTGATTCCACCAAGTGGCGTCGGCACGCCCCACCCAGGCGACGACCCGGTCGTGCGCCTGCCAAGCCAATACGCGACAATCGCCTGACTCGGTCCGGGTCTGCACCGTGCGCCAGCCGCCCTTCGTGAAGGATGCGTCCGCGAGAAAACGGGCCAGCGGCCGGTAATGAACGTAGGCGTTCTGCTGGTCGAGGACTTCCCACCACCAGAACATCGCCGTGCCCGCCAGCCCCGAGAAGGCCGACGCCCACAGTGCGTTGCGGAAGTGAACTCCTGCCGTGTCCTGACGCATGTAGGGACTGAGTCCCCACCGGTCATCCGCCAGCCCAAACTCCGCCAACAACGCCGGTCGCCGGCCGGCTTGCCCACAGACCAAGGCGGCCCGATCCAGCACGGCCGCCACTTCGTCCTGCCAGAGCGGTCCCCACGCCGGGCGCAGATACCAGTGCAGTTGCGCTGAATCCATTGCGGGATGCTTCCAATCGTCCAGCGCCGGTCGCCAGCCGCTGGTCGTCCGCGGCCGGCGGTAGGGATCGGTCTGCGCGAGGAATTCTCCGAGCTCGCGGTAAAACTCCTCCGTGGGAGCGCCGGGATCCATCTCGTTGAAATACTCCCACGTGGCGACGTTGGTGGACCAGCCCCACCGCGCGACCGCGTACCGCAAGAGCTTGCGGGCCTCATCGGTCGCCCGCCGATACGCGACGCTGCCGGGCTCCCTTAACCGGTCCATGTAGTGATCGCGGGTCAGCAGACAGAGCTGCAGATAAATCCCGTGCCGGCCGGCCGAGACCAGCAGTTGATCCAGCGCGGCGGCGTCCGGTTCGTTGATCACGCCGCGCGGCGGGCGATCGGGGTCAGCCTCCCAAAGCAACTCGGGCCCACTGTCCGCCTCCCGCAGCGACAGGTCCCGCAGCCACACCCGGCCGGCTCCCTCCCGCTCCAGGCGCAGCTCACCCAGCCACCACTGGTCCTCGCCCGACGTGAATTCGCGGGCAAACCGTTCCCATTCGCCGGGTTTGGCAGAGGCCGCCGACCAGTCCGCCCACCCCTCGATTCCGGAGAATCGCACCCGCGCCTCGCCCTCGGTCAAGATCCTAGCCGTCAGCCGATACTTCGTGCCCGCTCGAACCGCCACCAGATGCGACGGCGAAACGCTGAGGTTACTGCGCGTTCCCTCCAGCACCACGCAGCGGGCGTCGTCATGGTAGCCCTCGCGGCCCGGCACGGGCGCGAACGGCGGTCGCCAATCCCAGGACCGGCCCCAGGCGCTTTTGCGCGCCTCGATGGCCAGCGCCCAGTCCTCGCTGCACGTCCACACGCGGACGGAGTTCGCCCCGTTCGCCGCGAGCTTGCTAAAAATCTCGTCGGCCTTCGCGAGGTCCACGTACTGGCCGTTCCCGATAAACGCGAGGTTTTGCCCGATGGGGAAGAATGGGCTGCCGTCACCAAATTCGTAGAATCGGGGGTCGCGCTCCGAGACCCGGACAAAGCCTCGGCTGGCCGACGGTTCGCAGCGAAATCGCGCGGTTCCGGATCGGGTGACTCCCGACCGATCGCGCACCACGGCCGCCACGTCATGCCCTCCGATCTCGTCCGGCGAAAACCGCGCCCGCCAGCCAGAGTGACCGGTCGGATACAGCCAATCGGCGTCCCCCCCGCCCCGCCGGCGTCGTGCATACTCGTGCCGCTGATGATGGAAGCCGGGAATGGCGACGACCCGCCCGGACGGCTGCCGGACCTCGATCCGGACATCCACCTCGTCCGGGTCGTACGGGTTGGCGTAGTCCCGGATACCGCGAATCTCCCACTCGACCAACCCGTGACGCGGCACGGTCTCCGGAGAGAGCAGGCGAAGTTGAAGGGAGTTCGCCGCGGACGACGTGAGAACAGCGAATGCGGAGGCAACTACGATGAGGATCGCCCTCCGGAAAGCCGCGCGATTCAACCGCCAGCAGGATGGGAGCCAAGGCGCCTGCATCCGGAGCCGCCCTTCATCAAACCGTCATCCCCGTCCCGCCGTTTTTGCCGTGGCCGGGAGCTTTCGCGCGCCGGCCCTGGCGGAGGAGACGCCCTTGGCGGCACTAGTTGGTACCGTGGCTGAGGCCTTCCGCAACGCCCGTCTGGTCCTGCTGATCGCGGATGCGGCTTTGAGAGCCGAGGTGAGCTTGTACACGGCAGGAGCGGCGAAGGTTACTGGTACATCGCCAGGAACTGCCGGCGATAAACCGCCTCCTGTTCCGGCAGACGCGAGCGCAGGCGTTCCTCCGAAACAGCTCCGTGCTGGAACCGTCGCTTCTCAAAGACTGGCATGTCGAGGCCCGTGATCGCCTTAATGCCCCGCGCCACGATCTGTCCCTTGAGCGAGTACAGGGTGGGCACGTCGTAATTGGTCAGCGCGATGAACGGGATGCCTTCCGCCACCGCCACGACCGCTGGACGGGTGAACGGACTAAAACCATGGAATCCATGCACCCGGGAGGGAGCGTAGGTCCGCGCGTAACTGCGGCTCAACCCACCGCTGTACGTGAGCGAGTGCTTCATCCGGCCCACGCCCCAACCCTCGTGGTAAAGCATCAGGTTGTTCACCACGCTGCGGATCGTCAGTTCGGGGTTCTCTTCGATGGGATAGTCCTTGAGGTTTTCGTCACCGCCGTCGCCGTCCACCAGATGCTTCCACTCCGGGTAGCGCTGGCGGATCCCGCGGCAAAGCGTCAGCACCATTGAGGCGCATTCGACATCCAGCGGCTTGTAGTCTTCGAGGACGCGGATGGTCTCGCCCACATCAATCGAGGACAGGTCGGCTTCGATCGGCTCGAGGAAGAGTCCCAGCCCGAGTTGATCGAGGAACTGTCGCGCCTGTTGCAAATCCGGGCCGTCACCGAACGTCAACGTGAACGCCTTGAGGCGCGCCGGGTTCATGCCCAGCCGGCGCAGCTGGTGGTAGGTCGTGAGAAACACCGCCCCGCTGTCCACACCGCCGGAGAACGAAACACCAATCGGCTCGCGCTCCGGAATGGCCCGCAGCCATTTCCCAATCTCGTCTGCCAGCGCACCGATGTACCGGCGGCCGATTTCCTCCAGGTCGGTCGGCAGCGCGTTGCGCTCCGGCGTGAAGTAGCGGGCATAGTTGGGCTCGGGATCGGGGCAGCCCAGCAACTGGATCTCGACCAGGTAGTGCGCCGGGACCATGCGGGTGTAGCTCGGATGAAACTGGTCCGCCAGCCCTTCACGCGCCAATTGCTCGCGGATCGCGTCAATCCGGTCGGCCACGATCAGCGCCGGACCTTCGTGCCGCTTGGCAAGGAAGTAGCGCATCGGCCGATCCAGCGAGCGCGCCAGGCGGACCGTCTTGCCCTCGCGGGCAAGCAGGGCAAACGAGCCGTCAATTTCACGCACGGCGTCCGCCCTGCCCGAGCGCACGCGCTCGCGGGCGTCCTCCACCGTCATGTTGTAGATCCGGTTCAGCGCGGGATCCAGCAGGTCCACCACGCGTTCGATGTATTGATCCATAGGCTTGAGGATGCGGCGCGAAGTATGCGGCTGTAAAAGTCGGGCGCAAGGTTGAGTTCCGGCCCGCTTCCTTCCCCACCGTCGTTCGTGTCAACGAGGCGGGCGGTTGGCAAGGGTCTTTCGATTCGCAGCATCAACCATTCACCAGTCCATTCATCGCCATGAACACCATCACCGCCCTCAAGACGATCAAGAAAAACACCGCCGCCAAGGTCGCCGCCGAACTCTCCCGCACCGGCGGCCTGCTCCGCCTCGACCCGCCTGGGTGCCCTGCTCCTTCCTCCAGCCCGGCCTGCGCCTCAAGCTTCACCCCGACGACACCTACGCCTACGGCGCCCACCGCGGCGGCATTGACGAGCGCTGGTTCGCCTCCACCACCGAGGCCGCCAACGAAGGCCGCGTCCCCGACGAGG
>CALJWR010000157.1 GCA_937976685.1 uncultured Verrucomicrobiae bacterium | reverse complement strand
AAGCGCCGGTTTGGTGCCGCGCTACAGGCTCGCCAATCACCTGAATCATTTCGATCCGGCTGGGCTTGAAGGTTGGCAGGGGGTGGCGGGGAGCGCCTCACGATCGGAATGACCGCCGCTGCCGGGGAAAAGCGCGTCAAGGACCTGGCCGCCGATGGCGTCAGGGCCCGGGTCGAGTTTCCAGTCCCCGCGAGGATCGAGGCCGGCGATCCGGCGCGGCTTGTTCCTGAGGTCGAAGCGCTGGGCCATGGCCTGGACAGCAACCAGGCCGGCATGGATGGCGTGGTCCGTGTCGGTCCCGAGCTGGAGTCGCTCGCGGGGCTGCTTCCGCTGGATGGCGGTCGCGCGCTTTCAGCGCCAAACGCCCGGGAATGAAGGCATCAAAACGGGCGAGTCCCGAGCTCAGTCGCATCGTTCGCGCGGGGGAAATGCCTTGGACGGTCGCCCGCCCCGGCTCTACCTTTTCGGCATGGCGAAATCGAAAACCCGCCGGCGCGCCTTGCTGCTGGGCGTCGGGCTGGATACTGACGGGCACAGGCGCGTTACCACCGGGCCGAACTTCGCCCTGGTGGGCGGCAAAGCAGAAACGCACGCCGAGATGACCCAGAAGGCCATCAAGATCAATGAGAAGCTGACCGCCCGCGGCAAGACCCTCGACACGGTCAGCCATGAGGAATTCGATGACATCGCTGGCGAGGTGGGTCTGCGGAGACATCAACCCGAAAAGAACAGATAACCCGTTCCGCCTGCCTGCGGCCGATGGCCAGGGCGTGGCGTGCCAACTCCGACCGCGCTGTCCAGCGTGGCAGCAAGGGGCGGCCGGCCCACGACCTGGCCAACGGGGATGGATTTGACCGCTCCGGTTGCTTCGGCGACGCTGCGGACATGCCAAACACCTTTGGCCACCTGTTTCGCATCACCACCTGGGGCGAATCGCACGGGGGTGGCGTTGGCGTGGTGGTGGACGGCTGCCCCTCGCGCCTGCCATTGACCGAGGCCGACATTCAGCCCGAGCTGGACCGGCGCCGGCCCGGCCAGTCGCGCATCGTCTCGCCCCGCAAGGAGTCGGACACGGTGGAAATCCTCTCCGGCACGTTCGAGGGGCTGACGCTCGGCACGCCCATCTGCCTGCTGGTCCGCAACGAGGACGCGCGCCCGGAGGCGTACCTCGAAATGGCGCGCAAATTTCGTCCCTCGCACGCGGACTACACCTACCACGCGAAGTACGGCATCCGGAACTGGCAGGGCGGCGGCCGCAGCAGCGCGCGGGAGACGATCGGGCGGGTGGCGGCCGGCGCGATTGCGAAGAAGATTCTGCGTGAGCACTTCGGCGTGCAGGTGCTGGCCTGGGTGAAGCAGATCAAAAACATCGTGGCGGACGTGGACCCCACGAAGGTCCAGCCACGGCAGGTGGAGTCGAACATCGTCCGGTGCCCGGACAGCGACGCCGCCGAGAAGATGGTGCGGCTCATCGAACGCGTGCGGAAGGCGGGTGACACCGTGGGAGGCATCGTGGAAGCAGTGGCCCGCGGGGTGCCGCCGGGCTGGGGCGAGCCGGTGTTTGACAAGCTGGAGGCCGATCTGGCGAAAGCCATGTTGAGCCTGCCGGCGTCGCGCGGTTTTGAGATCGGCTTGGGTTTTAGGTCGGTGTTTCTGACCGGATTGCAGCACAATGACCCTTTCCGCATGAAGGGAGGCCGGGTGCGGACGGTGACCAACCGCTCCGGCGGCATCCAGGGTGGCATCTCGAACGGCGAGATGATCTTTTTCCGCGTGCCGTTCAAGCCGGTGGCCACGGTGATGCAAGAACAGGACACGGTGGATGTCGAGTATCGCAACACCACGCTGAAGGGGCGCGGGCGCCACGACCCGTGCGTGTTGCCGCGCGCGGTGCCGATGGTCGAGGCCATGACCGCGCTGGTGCTGGTGGACCATGCCCTCCGCCAGCGCGCCCAGTGCGGGGCTTGAATCCGCGGGCCCCATGAGTACACCTCGCCTCGCCGCCGCGGTTCTGGCCGATTTCTTCCTTGCCGGCCTGCTGGCGGCTGGACCGGTCGTGGAAGTTGAGGAGGACGTGTATTCGTTCACCCCGGCCAACAACGGCGCGGGGCCGATGTGGTGCAGCGGTTCAACGACGCTGGTTCGCGACGGTCCACTCGTCTTCGCCACCGGTCTCGAAACGCTGACCAACACGCCGCCGCTGAACAACTGTCGCTGGGTCCTCTGGCGGCGAGACGATGCCGGCTGGACGAAAGTGTACACGGACAACGGCCGCACCCGGGAGCCCAGTCCGCTGGCGCGCCTGAGCGGCAGGTGGGTGCTGGTGTCGGCCAATCCCACTCTGACGCCCGTCGGGCAGGCGGGCGGTGGCCCGGCAAGGCCAGAGGTGGTCTTCTTCGCGGCGGCGTCCCCGACACAAGCTGTTCAAACGATCGCGCCGCAGTGGGCGGGGGCTCCGGGATTCACCGAACATTCTTACCGCAGCTTCGTGGCCGATGCGGCGACCGACGAGATCGCCTGGTTCCAGAATATTGACTACACCCACGCGGAGTGGGCGCTGGGCCGGTTCGGCGCCGGGGGCGGGGAATGGCGTGGTGCCGGCCAGCTCAAGTGGCCGTGGGGCGCGGACTACGCCCGGCCGCAGCCCATCCGCATCTGCTACCCCAACGTGGCCCTCGCGCGAGGGCAACTTCACTTCGTCGGCGTCAGCGACATCCTCGAGCCCAACCCCGAGTGGCGGGCGTTCAAGAAACAGTTGACCGGGCAGGAGTGGGACTACGAGTTCCGCCGCCTGTTTTACGTCTGGTCCAAGGACCTCGCCGCGGGGCGGTTCGAACCCTGGCTGGAGCTGGCCAGTCGCGAGCAGACCTGCGGGTGGATCACGCCGGGCGATCTGTACGCCGCGCCCGACGGTATGGTTCACATCGTCTGGACAGAACGGGCAATTGACGAGCGGCTCCGGGAGAAGTTCTTCCCGGCGGCGAAGCAGCGCCACGAATTGAACTATGCACGCGTCCGCGACGGAAAAGTCATCTCGCGACGAACGCTCCTCGCCGCTGAGGAAGGTGGAGCTCGCGAAGTGCCCGGACTGGCGCGCTTCCATATAAGTCCCGACGGACGGCTGTTTGTCTTCCACTACTTGAGTGGTACCCGTGCCGAGGGTCGCCCGGTCGCGGAGAACCGACTGGTGGAACTCCGCGCGGACGGAACCCCGGGCGAAGCGTGGCGGGTCCCGCTGAAGCAGCCGTTCACCAGCTTCTTCACCGCCACGCCGCGGGCGGGTTCGGCGCCGTCGCACTACTTGGACCTGCTGGGACACCGGGCCGGTGCCGGCCAGACGATCAGCTACGCACGAGTAGCGATTCGCTAACCTCGCAAAACCGGTGGCGCCGGGGGCGCCCAAACTCGCGGCCCGGTGACGTTGAGGGCCGGGAAGCGCGCGCCGTTCCCGCTGAAGCCCCGCGGCAGCCTGAAAAGCGTTGTCGCTCGCCAACGCGACCGGCAGCATTGGGCCGGTATGGACCAGGTGAATTTCGGGATGATCGGTGGTGGGACCGTGGGCAGCGGGGTGTTTCATCACCTGAGCCGAAACGGGGCGCTCCTGGCAGCGCGCATCGGTGTACCCGTGAGCCTTCGCAAGGTGGCGGTGAAGGCCCTCGACGAGCCGCGGCCCTACCCGATTCCACGCGCGCAGATGACCACCGACTGGCGCGAGGTCGTCAACGACCCCGCGGTCCACGCGGTGATCGAACTGGTGGGCGGGACCACGATCGCCCGCGAGATGATCCTCACGGCGTTGAAACTGGGGAAACCGGTGATCACGGCCAACAAGGCGCTGCTGTCGGCCCACGGGGCGGAGCTCTTCGCCGCCGCCCGCCAGCATCGGGCCAACCTGTACTACGAAGCAGCGGTGGCCGGTGGCATTCCGATCATCAAGGCGCTGCGCGAGGCGCTGGTGG
>CALJWR010000156.1 GCA_937976685.1 uncultured Verrucomicrobiae bacterium | reverse complement strand
GAACACGCGCATGTGCTCGCCCGGATTGACCCGGGCGTTGTAGAGATTCCAGAGCTCAGGGCGCTGGTTTTTCGGATCCCACTGGCCAAAGGCGTCCCGGAAACTGAAGAAGCGCTCCTTGGCGCGGGCCTTCTCCTCGTCGCGGCGGGCGCCCCCGATGGCGCAATCAAACCGGAACTCCTCGATGGCGGCGAGCAACGTGGGGATCTGAAGCCGATTGCGGCTGATTTCCCCCGGGGCGGGAACGGCAACGCCGGCAGCGATAGCATCCTCGACTTTGCGAACAATCAGCTTCGCGCCCAGTTCAGCGGCCCGGCGGTCGCGGAATTCGTTCAGCTCCGGAAAGTGGTGGCCCGTGTCCACGTTGAGCAAGGGCATGGGGAGATCAGACGGGCGAAACGCCTTTTCCGCAAGGCGCAGCAGACAAATCGAGTCTTTCCCGCCCGAGAACAGCAGGGCCGGTCGTTCGAACTCGGCCGCAACCTCGCGCATCACGTGGATGGCCTCGGTTTCGAGATACGCGAGATGGTCAAGATGGTAGGAGGGCATCGGAGGAAAAGGTTCGACCGTAAAGATGCCGGGCGAAGCTCACGGGTGCGCCGACCTCCCGGCCGCGCGGGCGCGACACCCCGCGCGCGGCGCAGTGACGAGGTGAGGCGGGGATGAGGGGACTGACGGCATCGAATCTCTGGCAGGGCAAGACGTGGGGTCCATCACTGCACGGCCGCCGCCGCGCGGCCGCCCCAAGACGCGTGCAGGCCGCACTCCCGTTTCTCGTCGGCCTTCGCGGGATCGTAGTAATCCCATTCGTTGGGGAGTTGGTGCCGGGCCAGGTAGGCCTCCATTTCCGCGTCGGTCCAGTAGAACACGGGTGACACCTTGAGGGTGCCGAAGTTGCTGTCGAGGGAAAGGATGTCGAGACCGGCCCGATGAGGGTTCTGCACCCGGCGCAGCGCGGTGAACCAGACGCGCGGAGCCAGCTCCCGCATTCCGCGCTGGAAGGGTTCGAGTTTCATCACCGCACTAAAGGCTTTGAGCCGCTCCTCGTTTTCGGGCGTGGCCTCGGGCACGCCGCCGTGGACGGCGTCGTAGTGCGCGGCGGTCAGGCGGGGCAAATACGGACGAAGATTCAGATGGAGTCGCCGTTTCAACTCCTCGGCGTGCCGGTAGGTGGCCGGGCGATTGTATCCGTGGTCCACCCACAAAACGGGGATGTCCGCCTGGACCTGCGTGACCAGATGCAGCAGGACCGCCTCGTAGGGGCGAAAGTTCGTGGAGACGATCGCGCGACCCTCGGTCTGCGCGATCGCCCACCGGATGATTTCCAGGGGCGGCTGCAAGCGAAGCGCGGCGTTGGCCCGGGCGATTTCTTCAGCAGTCATGGAGGAGTGTGTTTGCCCCCGGCCCGTCGGCGGTGCCGGGGCAGCACTGCTGGGTTGCGGTACGGTTGAGGGGCTCAGGTGGCACTCCATACCGCGCGGGCCGCCCAGTCCCCAAACCGCTCGCCGGGCTGACGCTCTCCGCGGAATCGTTCGAAAAGCGGGCGCAGTTCCGCTTCGATTTCCGCTTCCTTGACCATGTCTTTCCAGACGCGGTTGAGCCGCGTGCCGGTGGCATTGCCGCCCAGCCAGACCTGGTAGCGGCCGGGGGCCTTGCCCACAAACGCCAGTTCCGCGGTATAGGGACGCGCGCAGCCGTTCGGACAACCGGTCATGCGGATGATGATCTCCTCGTCGGGCAACCCGACATCGGCCAGTAGTTTCTCGATCCGGTCCAGGAGACCCGGGAGGAAACGTTCCGATTCGGCCAGTGCCAGCCCGCACGTGGGCAACGCCACGCAGGCCATCGCGGCGGCGTGGAGGACAGAGGCCTGCCGGTCCGTGGGGACACCATGCTCGTTGAGCAGGGCGTCAATCGCTCCCTGGTCCGCCGGCGCCACGCGGGCGAGGATGACGTTCTGGTTGCCCGTGAGCCGGAATTCGATGTGAGGGAATCGTTCGGCAACGCGGCGCAACGCCGTCTTGATCGCCTTGCCCGCTGCGTCGCGAATTCGACCGTTCTCCACATGCAAACCGAAAAAGGCCGAGCCATCCACCGCGCGATGCCAGCCCAGGAGATCGTGGGTGGTGGTGAAGTGATACGGCCGCGGGGGCTCGAGGGTCAGTCCGGCGCGCCGCTCGATCTCTGCCCGCGTCCACTCGACGCCGCGCTCCTTTACGACGTACTTGAGCCGGGCGTGCTTGCGGTCGGTGCGGTCGCCGAAATCGCGATGCACGGTCAAAACGGCCTTCGCCACGTCCACGAGTCGTTCCGGGGGCAGGAAGCCAATCACGTCCGCCAGCCGCGGGTAGGTGGCCTCATTGCCGTGGCTGCGCCCCAAACCGCCGCCGACCGACACGTTGTAGCCCACCAGCCGCTCATTCTCGACGATCGCGATGAACCCGAGGTCGTTGGTCAGCACATCAAGGTCGTTGATCGGTGGGATGACAAACGCGATCTTGAACTTCCGGGGCAGGTAGGTCTTTCCGTAAAGCGGATCGGTGAAGTTCTTGTTCGCCGGGTCGTCGAGATCGAGCTGCACGCCATCGAGCCAGATGGCGTGGTACGCCCGGGTCTGGGGCCTGAGTGCATCCGCGACCCGCACACAGTCGGCGAACACCTCCTCCCGGGCGCGCGTGTACGCCGGCGTCGGCGGCGCGAGCACGTTGCGATTCACATCACCGCACGCCGCCAAGGTCGAGAGCAGGGATTCGTTGACGGCTTTGACCAACGGCCCCAATCCCGCCATCACCACGCCGTGGAACTGAATACTCTGTCGGGTGGTGACGCGGAGCGTGTTGTTGCCGTACCTAGCCGCCAGATCATCGAACGTGATCCATTGCGCCGGGGTCATGACGCCGCCCGGGATGCGCCCCCGCACCATCAGAATGTACTTTTTGCCTATCTTGCGCAGGTCGCGATCGTCCTGCTGGTAGATTCCGTGAAACTTGATGAACTGCTGATCATCCTCGGAGAACCGGTCTGCCGCAGGGTCTTGGAGCGTGGCGGCGATTGTTCCCGCCAAAGTGGGGATCGCCTCTTTGATTTCCTCGTTGTGCGTGCGCTTGGCGGTTTGCTCAATCATGATAATGTCACCAAAGATGGTTAGGATTCAAATCGCGCTAGCTGTCCCGTCAAGCGCAATGTCGCTGCTTGGGGTGGCTGTCGCGAACTCGAATCCGCGTTCCGTGACTGGTCAGCATGCACCGCAGCCTGACCCGTGCCCCTAATCCTGCAACGCAACGCTATCGTTGAAAAGGCGGTTGAAGCCGCGGCAAACAGCCACCCCGCCCCCGGCGACGAGAGCGGGGTGACCCATTCAGCCTGCCCCGTTAAAGAAATCACGCCACCGTCACTTCGGGACAGAGATACACGTCCTGAATCGCATTCAGGAGGGCCACGCCTTCCTTCATCGGACGCTGAAACGCCTTGCGGCCCGAGATGAGCCCCATCCCGCCTGCGCGTTTGTTGATCACGGCCGTGAGCACGGCGGCTTCCAGGTCGCCCTTGCCCTTGGATTCACCGCCCGAGTTGATGAGCCCCGCGCGTCCCATGTAGCAATTCGCCACCTGGTAACGGCACAGATCAATCGGGTGCTCGCTGCACAAGTCCGTGTAGATCCGCTCGTCAAACTTCCCGTAGCCCGAACCGCCCATGTTCAACGCCTTGTAGCCGCCGTTGTTCTCCGGGAGCTTCTGTTTGATGATGTCCGCCTGGATGGTGACGCCGAGGTGATTGGCCTGCCCCGTGAGGTCGGCGGACACGTGGTAATCCGTGGCCTTGCCGTCGGTTCCCTTCACCTTGAAGGCGCTGTTACGGAGGTAGCACCACAACACGGTGGCCATCCCCAATTCATGCGCCATCGCGAACGCGTGGCTGACCTCGACGATCTGCCGGCCGCTCTCCGCCGAGCCGAAGTAGATGGTCGCACCCACGGCTGCGCAGCCCATGTCCGCCGCCTGCTTGATGGTGCCATACATGATCTGGTCGGCCTTGTTCGGGAAGGTCAGCAACTCGCTGTGATTGATCTTCACCAGGAAGGGAATCTTGTGGGCGTATTTCCGGGCGACCGAGCCCAGCACGCCGTAGGTCGAGGCCACCGCGTTGCAACCGCCCTCGATCGCCAGCTTCACGATGTTCTCGCTGTCAAAGTAATCTGGATTCTTCGCGAAGCTCGCCCCACCGGAGTGCTCGATGCCCTGGTCCACCGGGAGGATCGAAAGGTAGCCGGTGTTGGCGAGGCGGCCCGTCCCGTAAAGCCGCTGCAGATTCGCGAGGACCCGGTTGTTGCGGTCGGACGGGGCAAAGATGCGGTCCACCCAATCGGGACCCGGCAAGTGCAGTCGCTCCTTGGGAATCTTGGGGGTGTTGAATTTCAGGTAGTCGGCCTTGTCGCCGAGGTGTTTTTCAATGGTCGTGATCATGTGTCTGGCAGAGTTTTCGCGCGACTAATTCCACGGTTCGTCCGGCATCGCGGACCGGACGCCGCCCGGAAGCTAGGAAGGAAGCCGCTGCGCGCGCAACGCCATTCTCAATCCGCAGCGAGGGCTGGCGAGAGGGCCAGCGGGAGATGCCGACGATACCCTCCGGGAATCGCCCCCAAGAACCACTGGCCTCACCGCACCAACAGCTTCAGCGCCTGCGCTTCCTGCACCACCGCGAAACGCCGGTCGCCGGGCAGCGCCGGCAGCCGCACCTCGTCGAGGGCGCCCGCCCCGGATCCCTGCCAGGTCAGCAGCGTGAACACATCGCCCTCCGCCGGGATGAACCCTTCGGCCAGCCGCACCTCGAGCACGCCGCCCAAGGTCGCGTTCTTCTCGACGGTGACCCGGTCGTGGAGGTCGCGCGACGCGATATCCAAGATCAGCCGGCCGCTTCCGTCCTGTCGGAACGCCCCGCCGCGGCCGCTCGCCGGCTCCCGCCCGATGACCAGCGTGCCGATCCCCTCCCCGCCCGGGGACACCGTGCCGCCCGCATTGGCCAGGTCGGCGTACAGGTCACCCGCGCCGACCAGATCGCCGCCCTCCAGCTCCAGCCCCTGCAGGCAGGTCAAGGCGCCGCCCGCGAGGTGGACGCCGCCTTCGGTCTGCCGGACCCGGGGCAGGCGCAGCAGCCCGCTGCGGGTTTCCAGCCGGCCGCGGTTGAGCACCGTGCCGCCGCTGGCTACGTCCGCCGTGCCCGTCAGCCCGTCGGCGGTGCGGACCAGGCCCTCGTTCAGCAGGGTTCCTCCGACCCGCAGGCCGAGCCCTTCGGTCACGTCGAACTCGATCCCCGGCAGAATCCGCAACGTGCCGACCGAACCAATCTGCACGCTCGCCCCGGCCTCCCGCGCCAAGGGCGTCGCCAGTTCCAACACCGGCGTGTCATCCACGAACAGGCCGTGAAGGTTGAGTTCGCCGGCCAAGGCCGCATCCCCCGCCAGCCGCAGCGGGGCGGAGTCGGCCAGCAGCAGCGAAGCCAGCCGAACCGTTCCGCTGACCGTGACGGGCGTTTCCAAAAGGAGAATGCCGCCCCCCCCGCCACCAATCCCCGTCTCCAATTCCTGCAGTTCGGCCGGCGTGGGTGACAGGAGGTCCACCCGCCCGGCCCGCAGGTGCAGCGAGCGGATCGCCAGCGACAAGGGCCGGAAAAGGATGCCGGCTCTGGGGTCCTGCTCGACCACCAGCCGGTTGAGGCTGACCCGTTCGCCGGTGAACAGCAGGGGGCTGGAGCCGTTCATGAATTGCAGTGTTCCCCCCAGGTCCACGATCCCTTGAATCGTCGGGAAGTCGCCGCCGAACAGGGGCAGGCTGATGCCCACATCGCCGCCGCCGGTCAGCGAGGCGTCGCGGGTTGCCACGAACCGATGTCCAATGACCCGCAGGCGGGTACCATCGGGCACAACCACCTGTCCCCGGTTGGTGAGGCCAAAGGCCAGCTCGAGCGTGCCGGAGCCGACCTCGATCAGCCCCTGGTTGTCGAGGAACAGGTTGGACACGCGGTTGGTGCCCCCGCCGGGAGCCTCCGCGCGGAAGACGCCGCGATTCACGAAGTACGGCACCGAACCAAATCCGTTAAGCGTCTGCAGCCCGGGCGATGTCATCGCGAAGATGCCCGTCTCCTCGTTACGAAATTCGCCGGGCAGGCCGACCGGGGTCTGGAAGTACAGCATCTGTCCGGTTTGAAGCCGCAGTTCGGCCCGGCCGGTGCTGCTGAACTCCCGTGCCCGCAGGAAGGGTGACCCGGGGCCGGACCACGTCACCGGCCCCCGAGCCTCGATGCGGTTGGTGGAGAGCAGGCGCGCGCCGTTGGTCAGCCCCAGCGGCCCCTCGAACACCGCCAAGTCGTCCACCTGCAGGGCGCCGTCGAGCTGGAATGGCTGGCGGCTCACGAGCCGCTTCAATGTCAGCGGGAAGAAGGGGTTGTTGCGCAGCGTGACCGTGGGATTGGCCGCCGGGCGGTCAATCAGCACGCTGTCCCCGCTGCGCGGCAGGTTTCGTCCAGCCAGTTTTCCCGCACGCCCCAGAGGCCGTCGGCGTCGCTGATCCACTGGCGCGGGGTCTCGACAGTGAACAGTCCACTCCCCGTCCACAGTGAAATAGAGACAATGTGTCGCTGATCCACTGGCGCGGGGTCTCGACAGTGAACTCCCACGCAAGCGGCGGGAGGAGGTGGTTGCCCTCGGCGTCCGCCAGGCCGGCGGCCAAGGTCGCGCGGTACCGGCCTGACGGCAGCGGCTCAGGAAAGACGCGGGCCAGGCGGCGGACACGCCGCGCCCGCTCCAGCCCGCCGCCGGGCTGCGGCACATCGTCTGCCGTGCCGAACAGGCCGTCGGGTCCCGGCGCCACGACGACCAAACTGTCGTCACGAACCGTCGCCGGATCGAGTTCCTCCGAAAACGCCGCCGTGACCGCACGCACCGTGCCGATGCCGGCCAGCGCGCCGCGTTCGGGCGTGAGGCCGACGATCCGCGGCGGCGTGGTGTCGGCCAGCAACGGCACCACCAGCGGCGTGCTCTCGACCGTGACGCCGCCACCGGTCACCGCCCGCGCCGTGAACACTAGGCTGCCCCCGGCGCCCGTCCGGGCCGTGGCGGTGCCGGACCAGACATGGGGAAACCGCGGGGAACGGCCGAGGCGTTCGCCGTTCAGGAAATACTCGACCCGGCCGCGATGCCCGCCGTTGAGCCGGGCGCGCAGGGTGTACGGCGCCAGCGCCTCCTGGCCGGCGGGGCTGGTGAAGTCCCCCGCCAGCTCGAGCGCCGGCGCGCCGGACGGCGGCAGCGCGGTTTCGTGGCGCACCACCGTGAGGCCAGCCGGGCCGTCCGCCACGAAGAGCCGCCCGCGATGCCAGATCACCGCCCGCGCGTCGCCCAGCGTGTCGTAGGTGGCGACCCGCCGGGTCACGTCGGCGGGGTCGCGGAGGTCGAAGATGCCCAGCCTGGCCTCCGGGGCGCCGGGATCGCGCACCGTCGCCGCCAACGTCTGTTCATCGAGGAAGGCCAGCCCGGCCGCCGCGCCCAGCCCCGCCGGCGGCGTGCCGGCAAGGACAAGGGCGTCGCCCGCCCGGCGCACCACGGTCAGGAAACCCGTCTGCCCACCCAAGGCCAGCAGGCGGTCCGTGGCCGCCAGCCGGCGGCCCCATTCATCGGAGACGAAGCCGGGATTCGGGACGGCCACCAAACCGCGCTGGACCGCGCCCGCCGGCTGCAACTCGAACAGCCGCACCTCCGTCCCGCCCGCCAGCGCCACGCGCGACCCCAGATCCAGGAGCGCCTCCGCGCCGCCCACGTTCACGCGCAAGAGCTCCGCCCCGAAATCGGCGTCGCGGACGACGAGGTTCGCCCCGGCGACGTAGAACACCCGGTCCCGGCGCACGCCCAGCGCCGCAATCTGCCCAAGCTCGCGCTGGCTCCAGAGCAGCACCGGCCGCGCGGGATCGGCCAGGTCGTACAGCCGCACGCCGACCGCCGCCTCGCTGACGAGCAGGAGATTCTCGCCTCCCGCCAACCGCGATGCCCCGCGGCCGTCGGTGAGCGACGCCAACATCCTGGGCGCGTCCGGACTGCCGGTAGCCAACAGCATGACAGGGCCCCGTTCGGTGGCGACCGCCACCGTCTCGGCGCCGGCGGCGGCCACGTCCACCGCCACACCGCCCACGGACAAGCTGGCCGTCACGCCGTCCGCCGCGGCGGCCGCGGGCGAAAGCGGGTTTTCTCCCGCAACCAGCTCCTCGCCGTCGTTGCGGCCGTCGCCGTCCGTGTCGGGCCGGTCGGAGCGCGAGCCCACCACGTGTTCCACGAGGTCGGGCAGGCCATCGCCATCCGTGTCCGGATACAGGCTGCGGTCGCGGAGGGAAACGACGAGGGGCGCCGGCACTTCGGTCCGGAAACCATTGTCATCCGAAATGAACTCCGCCCGCCCGTACACGCCGCGAAGCGGCTCGTAAACTTCCAGCAGAAACGGCGTGTTCGGGGCCACCACGGGCAGGCCGAACACACCTTCGGCACGCACCCGGCCCCGAAACTCGTCGTCCCCTGACCACAGCCGGTAGTACGCTCCGGCCCAGCCGCGATCCTCGATCATCCACCGGGAAACCATCTCCACGCCCGTGTCCAGCCATTCCGCCAGCCGGCGGCGAACCTCCTGGCCCGCACGCAGCAGGGTCTCGGCTTTGGCCTTGGCGTCCACGGCCGCGGCGTGGTGTTCCACGGCGCGACGCCGCAGCTCCAGCAGCCGGGGATCCGGGCTGGCGAGGCCAACGGCACGCCGGCCGGCGTTGCAGTACGCATCCAGCGCGGTCACCAGTCCATCGGCCGCGGCTTCCGCCGCGATGAACGCCGCCTCGCTGGCGGAGTCGGCCTCCGCCAAATCGCCCAGGAATTCTGCCCGGTCGGCCAGGTCGCTGAACTGCTCCCACTGCTGGCAGCCCCGGTTGGCGGCGCCCCGCCGGCAGTTCGCCCCGCAGGCCAGGTCGGCGGCGTCGCGGGCCAGCGAAACCCCGCAGTCCACCACCGCGTCCGCCAACCGCGTCGGATCCGCCTCGGAGACGAACGGCTGGGCGAGATCCGCGATGAGCTGGCCGGCTGCGTTCATCTGCGCCGCCACAGCGGCGAAGCGGTCGCAGGTGGTCGCGTCCACGGCGCTCGCGTTCACCATCTGGTCCGTGGTCTCCAGCAGGGTGTCAAAGTTGCGGATCAGTTCCGTGCCCGCGTTGATCCACTGATCCAGCCCCAGCAGCGACCCGGCGCAGTCCGCCAGGTCCAACCCCAGGTCCAGCGCCTGCTCGGCAGCCTCGGGACAATCCCCGTCCGCTCCGCCTCCTCCGCCTCCTCCGCCCGCGCCACCGGCACCGCCTGCGCCCCCGCCACCCCTGGGTCCGCCACCCGGCTCGCCCAGCGGGGTGCCAGGAAAGGCCAGCCACCAGCCCGGCTGGCGGACGCCGGTGCCCGGATCGCTGACCACGAAGCTGCCGTCCGCGCTCACCGTCGCCGGTCCGGCAATTTCCCAAAAGCCCGTGTCGTGGTTGAAGCCCCAGATCGCCGACTTCGCCCCGGGCGGCAGCTTCTGGCCCGTCACCGGATCGGGCAGGTTGGGGAAGCGGATCGGCACCGGCTGGTCGAAGTTCATCGGGCCGTCCGACTGGATGGTGATGACCAGCGGCGGGTTCAGCCCCGGCGGGAGCGGCTCGGGCAGGCGGTCCGGCGGCACGGGCGCCAGTCCGAGCCGGCCGCCGCGCGCGCCGTTGTCGGCGAAGAGCGCGTTGGGCGGCACCTCGAGCTGCACGCCCGCAAGGGCCGGGTTGGCCGCCAGCACCTCCGGCGGGAACGTGACCACGGTGGTCTCCGTGGCGCTGACCGGTTGCAACGCCCCGGCCGCGACCTGCGGCAGAAAAATCTCGCCCGTGCCACCGGCAAGGTTGTTTGTCCAGCCCGGCAGCGCCTCCCAGGCCTTGCCCACAAACGGGTAGTATGCGCCGCCCGGCCACTGGCTGCCCGCGGCCGTCCGGCCATCCACATGCACGAAGAAGCGGCCCGCCGGCGACGGGTTCAGCGCGAACGAGCCGTCCGGCCCGGTGACCGCGCGCAGCGTCTCCTCCGCGCCGTCCACGGTGATCGTCACCCCGGCCAGCGGGACGTTCGTGCCGTCGCGGCGCTCGCTGGCCCAGACGCGCCCGACCACCGCCGTGCCCGGCACCGCGCCGAGGTTCGCGGTGTCGAAGGACCAGGCGGCCACGCCGCCCGGGCGGCCGTCGCCGTCGGCGTCGAGCGGCTCGCCGTCCGCGTCCAGCAGGCCGTCACCGTCGGAGCGCACGGCCACCCGCGCCGACCCGGGAAGGTTCTCGAGAAAGAACAGCGTGACCGTGCGCCGGTCGGCCGAGACCTCGGTGCGCGAAAGCAGGCGGAGGCCGCCTGGCGTCGTTCCGCCCGACCGGCTCGGTGGGCTTGGGCAAGGCGGGCGCGTCCCGGTTTGCGGGCAGCCGGGCTTCGCGCTGGACATGGGTCGCGGTGAGGCCAGAATCGGTTGGTCAGGCATTAGCGCAACCTTCCGTGAACCTCCAAGTCACCCGTCGGGCTTTTTTGTCCCGGTCTGCTTTGATCACCAGCGGTCTTGCGCTCGCGCCGGCGGTTCGCCGCGCGGGCGCCGCGACGGCGGATAGACTCCGGGTGGCTGCGATCGGCGCCGCCGGCCAGGGCCGCAGCAACATTGACAACGTGGCCGGTGTGGGCGGGGAGATTGTGGCACTCTGCGACGTGGACCATCGCCAGGCGACGGAGACGTTTCAGAAGTATCCCGCCGCGAAGGTCTTCACGGACTTCCGCGGGATGTTTGACACGATGGCCGACGAGGTGGACGCGGTGATCGTCTCGACGCCTGACCACACCCACGCCGTCGCCGCCGTCGCCGCGATGAACCGCGGCAAGCACGTCTTCTGCGCGAAACCGCTGACGCGCACCGTCCACGAAGCGCGCGTCCTCCGGGAAGTGGCGGCGCGACGCCAGGTCGTGACGCAGATGGGCAACCAAGGCTCCGCCGCCGGCAATCTGCGTCGAGCCATTGAACTGGCCGGGAGCGGCGCGCTGGGTGAGATTCGCGAGGCACGCGTGTGGTTTGATGGGGGCAACGGTCCCTTGGAACGGCCCGCGGAGACGGTGCCGGTGCCCGCGAAACTGGATTGAGACCTTTGGCTCGGCCCGGCGGAGTCGCGCCCGTACAGCCCCGCCTGTCTCCCGGGCGCGTGGCGAAGCTGGCGCGCCTTTGGCAGCGGTATCGTGGGCGACTTCGGCTGCCATACGGCCAACATCATGTTCCGCACCCTGCGCCGGGAGCGCCTCTGGAACACCCTAGGCGCGGTGATCCGCCCTGAGGCCAAACCCTCGGAACGGAACGCCGAAGGTTATCCGCGCGCGTCGCGGACGTTGATTGAACTGCCGGCGCGCGGCGACCTGCCGCCGGTGAAGCTCACGCTGTACGCGAGGGAAAAACCGGCGGAAGACCTCATGCTGGGCTGGCTGATGGCCGGTTGGAGCGATCTGCTGGTAGGCACCCAGGGATCGCTCTACTCGGAATGCCCTTGGAACACCCGCTAGGTGCTGCTGCCCGAGTCCAAGTTCGACCACTTCGAGGGTGGCCCGGCGCCGACTCTACCGCGCACGGACAATCACCATCGCGAGTGGGTGAAGGCCTGCCTGGGCTAGGGCCAGACTTTCTCGCCGTTCGCAATCGGCGGACCTCTGACCGAACTGCTCCAATTCGCCAATCTGGCCACGCTCGTCGAGGGCTCGATCGAGTACGACGTCGCCACCGGAAGGATTCCGAATCAGCCGACTGCTGACGGGCTTCTCCACTGGGCGTATCGCGAGGGATGGAGTCTCTGAACGGGACCGGCTGCGCCCGATCGGCGGGGCGTATCCGGCCGCCGAAGCTTGCGGCGGCCCGGGCGCCTACATGCCCAGCCGGGCCAGTTCGCGATCCAGCGCGATTTGGAACTCGCGCATGTCGGCCGCGGAGGGGCGATAGCCCTTCTGCTCCGGCGCGAGGCCCAGCCGGCCCAGTTGGTCCACGTACCAGACGCCCTTTTGGCCGTCGCCGAAGGTGACCTTGCCGCTGACCATCGCGCCCGGGCGGGTGATCTGATCCACGGACACGGCGACCGCGCCGGGGCTGGGGGCTGGCGAAGCGGGCGGCGGCGGTGCGGCGACGGGAGGGCTTGACTGGGGCACGCTCTGGCCGGCGCCGAGCACGGCGTCAGACGGCTTGGTGGGCTCCTGGTCCTTGGGCATCAACTGCAGATCGCCAATCAGGAACTTGACCTCCATGTAGGTCAGCCGGAGACCAAACTCCGTCTCCAGCCGCTTCTGAATCTCGGACAACTTCAGGCCCTCGGCCAGCCAGGTGGCCACCTGGCCGCGTTGGGCTTCGGTGAGCGTGCTCGTCATGTCTGCGTATTCGGCGGAATCTGGCCGCGCGCTTCAACTGATTTCTTGGGCGGTGGACCGTGGCCCGCTGCCCTGATCCTGGATGGCGCGAGAATCCGCAAGCGCTGCGGTTGGTCACGCTGTCAATTCTGAGGACAGCACCGGTTGGCGGTGGCCGAACTTTCTGTTTCACCCGCCCCGGTGGCGCTCGACCATCGGGGTGGTGCTGAGCCCGGGGTGGCAACGCGATCCTTCCCGCAAGATTCGCCGAGCGTTGCCTCGCGCCTTCCGCCCTCGGCTCGCGCTTCTGGCCCCATCATGAATCCCAGGCGGAACACCCGGGTGAAGCTGGGGCTGTGATTTATTCCGTGCTGGCCAGTTTGGACCGCGCCCGGCAGCGTTCGGCGCATGATTCAACCTTGGCCGCTGATCCGCTCGGAGTCGCGGGGCGATTACCACGTCTTTCGCCTGCGCCGGGATTTCAAAACCTCCCCGCGCACCGGACGGGAAATGGAATTCCACGTCCTCGAATGCCCCGATTGGGTGAACGTCATCGCCCTCACGCCGGAACGGCAGATCGTTCTGGTCGAGCAGTACCGGCACGGCACGGATTCGGTGGACCTCGAGATCCCGGGGGGCGTCATGGACCGTGCCGACGGCTCGCCAGTGGAGACGGGGATTCGGGAATTGCGCGAGGAAACCGGATTTGAGGGCGACAACGCCCGGTTGATCGGCCGGGTGGCGCCGAATCCGGCCATCCTGAACAACGCCTGTCACACGGTCCTGGTGGAAAACTGCGTGCGCCGCCACGCGTTGGACCTCGACTCCGGCGAAGACCTCGCCACCCACGTGATGCCCCTGAGCGCCCTGCCCGAGCTGATGGCCACGGGCCGTTTTCAGCACTCACTGATGATCGCCGCGCTGTACCAGTTCCACCTTTGGGAGAACGGCTGGCGTTTGCAAATCTGACGCCGGTCACTGCCAACGCTCGCGTTCGCCACAACCCCGCGTCATGCCACCGAACGCCCGCCAGATGGGGCACGGTCAGCGCTGGAAGAACCCCTTGATGACCGCGACCACCCGTTCGATCTGGGCATCGGTCAATTCGGGATAGATCGGGAGCGCCAGGCATTCCCGGGCCGCCTGCTCGGCGACGGGGAAATCGCCCTCCCGATAGCCGAGGTCCACGAAGCATCTCTGGAGGTGCAGCGGCAAGGGGTAGTGCAGCGCGCAACCAATCCCAGCGGCTTCCAGATGCGCCTTGAGGGCATCCCGATCCGGATGCCGGACCACGAACAAGTGCCAGACGCTCTGGCTTCCTTCGGCTTCCTGTGGGAGGCGCAGCGGGGTATCGGCGAGGAGTTCTTGGTAACGCCGCGCCACGCGGCGACGCGCGGCGGTCCAGGCCGCCAGGCGCTGGAGCTTCACGCGCAGAATCGCACCTTGCAGGCCCTCCATCCGGTAGTTGTAGCCGAGTTCGTCGTGGTAATACCGGCGGGCGGAACCGTGGTCACGGAGGGAGCGGGCGCGCGCCGCGAGCGCGTCGTCATTCAGGGTCAGGGCGCCGCCCTCGCCATACGCGCCGAGGTTCTTGCCCGGGTAGAAGCTGAACGCCCCCAGGCGCCCAAGCGCGCCGACCGGCCGGCCGCCATAGAGCGCGCCGTGCGCCTGCGCGGCGTCCTCGACCAGCGGGATGCCAGCGTGCTGGCAAATCTCCAGCAGGGGCCCCAAGGCGCAGGGTTGCCCATACAGATGCACCGGCAACATCGCCTTGGTGCGGGGCGTGATCGCACGGCCGACCTTGAGGGGATCGAGGTTGAACGTTTGGTCATCAATGTCCACGTACACCGGGCGCGCGCCGACGTACCGGATCGCCCAACTGGTGGCGACAAACGTGTAGGGCGTCGTGATGACTTCGTCTCCGGGGCCGATGTCCAGGAGGCGCAGGGCCACGTGCAGGGCCGAAGTGCCGCTGTTGAAAGCCACGCAATGTTGGGCGCCACACACGGCGGCGAACTCTCGCTCGAATGCGGCGACATCCGGCCCCAGCACGAAGGAACACCGGTCCAGCGCGGCGGCGATGGCCGCGTCCACCTCAGCCCGCAGTGGGCGCATTTGCGCGGCGAGGTCCAGGTAGGGTACGGGTTCGCCCGCAGGCAAAACCGGGGACGGGCTCGAGTTGGCCGGGTCGTTCATCCGAGGGCCGAGTTAGCCGTAAAACCGGCCTGCGCGCAACCGCCGGGGTTGGCCTGAATTCGGCCCAGCCGCCCGCCCCCCGGATCGGCAGCTCGCGGCGGGGCAACCTCTTGTGACTGCACGGTCTTTTCATTTGGCGCGGTGCTTGACGAGTGCTTGGAAAGGGATGCGGGGATCGTGCTGGGAGCGTTCCTGTAATTGGGGCCAGGAAGGCTCGGGGTGAAGATCCGCCTTGAGCGCCACCAGGCAGACGCGCAGG
>CALJWR010000155.1 GCA_937976685.1 uncultured Verrucomicrobiae bacterium | reverse complement strand
CGAGGCGGCTCAGAATCTTGGCTCCAGCGGCTGGAGCCTGTTCCGCACCGTGACGGCGCCGTTGATCCTGCCGGGCTGGTTTGCGGGGGCGATCATCGTCTTCATCTGGGCGTTCACGGATCTCGGCACACCGCTGATCTTTGGCTACTCGCGGGTGGTGCCGGTGCAGATCTTCGACTCGATCACAGAGTTGAACACCAATCCGATGGGCTACGCGCTGGTGGTATTCGTGCTGGTGCTGACCCTCGCCTTGTTTTTTGTGTCCAAGCGCGCGGTCGCGGGCCGGCGGTACGAGATGATCGCCCGCGGCCACACCGCGGGGGCCGAGGCAAAGACCAGTCCCGGCCAGGCGACGTTGATCTGGCTGGCTTTCGGCAGTGTGATCACGGTGGCGCTGCTGCCGCACGCGGCGGTGATCGTGCAATCGTTTTCCGGCCGCTGGTTCCTGTCCGTGTTGCCGGATACGTGGACCCTCGACAGCTACCGCGAGGTGTTCGGCAGCGGGATGACGGCGAGCAGCATTCGGAACAGCCTGTTTTACGCGAGTCTCAGCGCGACGCTGGATCTGGTGCTGGGCGTCATCATCGCCTGGCTGCTGACGCGGCGGCGGATTCCCTTCGCGAACGTCCTGGATGCGCTGGCCATGTTGCCGCTGGCATTGCCGGGATTGGTCCTGGCCTTCGGCTATGTGGCGGGATTCGATTTCAAGATCTCGTGGTTGAACCCGCGCGAGAATCCGACGCTGCTTTTGATCGTGAGTTACAGCGTCCGGCGGCTGCCGTACATCGTGCGATCGGCCTACGCGGGCTTCCAGCAGACCAGTGTTACGCTCGAGGAGGCCAGCGCCAACCTGGGCGCCTCGCCGCTGCGCACCCTCCGCCAAATCACCCTGCCGCTGGTGATGGCCAACCTGGTGGCGGGGACGATTCTGACCTTCTCCTTCGCGATGCTCGAAGTCAGCGACAGCCTGATCCTGGCCATGCGCGAGCAGTACTTCCCGATCACCAAGATGATCTACAGCCTGCTGGGCCGGATCGAACCGAGCGCCCCGGCCGTGGCGTGCGCGCTGGGCGTGGTGGGCATGGTGATCCTGACAACCAGCCTGCTGATCGCCGGCAAGATTCTTGGCAAGAAAATGGGCCAGTTGTTCCGCGCCTGATGTTGAGGCGGCGGAAGCGCCCGGCCACTTTGAACGTTGCATGTATCCACGATTGATCCAGGTGTTGCGACCCGCAGTAGCGGCGCTGTTCGCGATTCCGCTTAACCTCGGTGCCGCTGAAGCCCCGTCCGCCGCCGTCCAGTCGGTCCCGATCAAAGTGCCGCCCGGGTTTCAAGTGGAGGCGCTGTTGCGCGTGCCGGACGAGCAAGGCTCGTGGGTTTGCCTGACGCCCGACCCGCGCGGGCGGCTGATTGTGTCCGATCAATTTGGCCCGCTGTACCGGGTGACCGTGCCCGAGCGGCCGGGCGAGACGACCCGCGTTGAGCGCCTGAATGTACCTGTCAGCAACGCCCAAGGGTTGCTCTGCGCCTTCGACAGTCTCTTCGTGGTGGTCAACCGCTCAAAAGACGGCGGCGGCTCCGGTCTCTATCGGCTGCGGGATACCAACGGCGACGACCAATACGACGAGGTCACGCTCCTGCGCGCCCTGTCGGGCGAGGGCGAGCACGGCCCGCACGCGATCGTGCCGGGGCCGGATGGCGGCTCACTGTACCTCCTCGCCGGCAACGCCACCGACCTGCCGGCGGTGCAGACGTCCCGCGTGCCGCGCCATTGGCGGATGGATTCGCTGATCCCGCCGCTCGGCCAAACCGACGGGGTCTGGCGCACGAATCGGCCGGGCGGCTGGATCGTGAAGCTGGATCCGACCGGACGCGATTTCGAGTTGGTCGCGGTGGGTTTGCGGAACCCCTACGACCTGGCCTTCAACGCCGACGGCGAGCTGTTCACGTTTGATGCCGACATGGAATGGGACATGGGCACGCCGTGGTATCGGCCGACCCGTGTGAACCATGTCACCAGCGGCGCCGAGTTCGGGTGGCGCACCGGCAGTGCCAAGTGGCCGGACTATTACGCGGACAGTCAACCGGCAGTTCTCGACATCGGCGAAAGTTCGCCCACGGGGCTGGCCTTCGGCTATGGCGCGCGTTTTCCGGCCCGCTACCAGCGCGCGCTCTTCATGGGCGATTGGAGTTACGGCAAGATTTTTGCACTGCACCTGACTCCGGAGGGTTCGAGTTACCGGGCCACGAACGAAGTCTTCCTCGCCGGCTCACCGCTGCCAATCACCGACCTCGTCATCCGGCCCCAGGACGGCGCCCTGTATTTCCTCACCGGCGGACGCGACACGGCGACCACCCTCTACCGGGTGGCGTACACGGGGGCGGAATCCGTCGCCCCGGTGCGGGCGGAGGACGCAACCTGCCGCGACGAGCGCGAGCAACGGCGGGCCTTGGAGAGGTTTCACGGTCGGGAAGACCCCGCCGCGGTGGGGAAGGTTTGGCCGCATCTCGGCAGCCGGGACCGGGCTGTGCGTTATGCCGCGCGAATCGCCCTGGAACACCAACCGATCAGTCGGTGGCGCGGGCGGGCGCTCGCCGAGCCGGATCCGCGGCGGCGGCTGGCCGCGTTGTTGGCCCTGGTACGCTGCGGTTCACCCGCAGACGGAGAACCGGTGATTCGCGCTCTCGCGGGCTTGGCCTGGTCCCGGCTGACGCGCGAGGAGCAACTGGAGGCGATCCGCGTGTACTCGCTGGTAATCACGCGTTGGGGCCCGCCGGTGAACGCCCCCCGGCGCGAAATACTTGAACAACTGGCTGCCCGCTTTCCCGCCGGCGTGTACGAGTTGGACCGGGAGTTGTCACCCTTGCTCGTTTCCCTCGCCGCGCCCGGTATCGTGGATCGTGTCCTCTCCCGCATGGAAAACGCGCCCAGTCAGGAGGAGCAACTCCACCACGCTCTCTGCCTGCGCCTCGAGGATCCGAACCTCTGGACGCCCCGGCAGCGGGAGCGCTATTGCGGCTGGTTCGCGCGCGGGATCGCAGCCGGCGGAGGGGTCACCTACGGCGAATACCTGCTGGGTCTCCGCAGCGAGGCGGTGGACAAGTTGACGCCTGAAAACCAGACGGCGTTGGCGGACATTCTTGCCCAGCGCCCGCCGGTGGATCCGTACGTGGATCTCAAACAGCGGGAGTTCGTTCGCGAATGGCGGGTGGAGGATTTGCTGCCCGCCGCCGCGACGGGGATGCGCGGACGCGACTTCGAGCAGGGCCGGCGGGTCTTCTCGACCGCCATGTGCCTCAAGTGCCATCGCTTCAACCGGCAAGGCGGCCTGGGCGGACCGGACCTGACCGGTGCCGGCAACCGGTTCGATGACCGGGCCTTGCTGGAGGCCATCCTGGAGCCGAGCAAGGTCGTGTCCGATCAGTACGCCACCGTCGAGGTGGAGACCAAGGACGGCGAGAGCTACACCGGCCGCATCGGCGACCAAAACGAGCGACAGATCCTGCTCAAAGGCGACCTCCTCAATCCGGCCAACGTGATCAAGCTCGCGTGGTCAGACATCGAGTCGGTCCGTCTCTCCACGATGTCCCTCATGCCGCCCAACCTGCTCGACTCGTTCACCGAAGCGGAGATTCTCGACCTGCTGGCTTACCTCAAGTCCGGGGGCGATCCGGCGCATCCGGCCTTTCGCCAAACGGCGGCGGCTGCCGAACGCCAACGGACGGTTCAGGCCGAGTAGTCGAGATACACCGTTTTGAGGCGGCTGTAGAACTCCACCGCGCCGGCTCCCTGTTCCTTGAAGGTGTCCGTGCTCGATCGTTTGACCCCGCCGAACGGCGCCTGGAGAGCGAGGCCGGTGCTGATCTGGTTGATCTTCACCACTCCCACTTCGATCCGCTCCGCGTAGAGCATGGCTTTCTTGAGGTCGCGCGTGACGAGGGAAGCGGAGAGGCCGAACTCGACCCCATTCGCGATCCGCAGGGCATCATCGAAATCTTCTGCGGCGAGGACCGCGATCACCGGCCCGAAAACCTCCTCGCAGGCAATCGTCATAGTGGGCGACACGTTGCCCAGGACGGTCGGTTCCATGAACCAGCCGTGCGCCCGCTCGCCATCGTTGAGCCGCCGGCCGCCGTAAAGTACGCGAGCTCCCTGGGCAACGGCGCCTTGGAGGTAGGCGAGGTTGCTCGCGAGTTGCCCCTCACTGACCGCCGGGCCCATGTCCACGCCCGGAGCCAAGCCATTGCCCACCTTGAGCGCCGCTGCCTTGGCGACGAGCTTCTCGGTGAACGCCGGCAGGACCCCGCGTTCCACAATCACGCGGCTGGTGGCGGTGCAGGCCTGGCCGGTCAGGCCGAAGCCGGCGCGGATCACCAAGTTGACCGCCAAGTCCAGATCGGCATCCGCGAGGACGATGGTGGGATTCTTGCCGCCCATCTCCATTTGAGAACGGGCCATCCGCCGCGCCAGTTGTTCGTGGATCTTCTGCCCCACGCCGGCCGAACCGGTGAACGAGAGCGCCCCGACGGTGGGGCTGTTCGCCAGCGTCTCGCCGACGGTGCGGCCCTCGCCGACGACGATATTGAGCGCGCCCTTGGGGAGGCCGGCCTCGACCAGCGCCGCGCCCAGCTCCATCGCCATCGCCGGCGCGGGGGAGGCGGGCTTGAGGACCACGGTGTTGCCGCAGAGCAGCGCGGGCGCGAGTTTCCAGGCGGGAATGGCGATGGGGAAATTCCACGGCGTAATCAGGGCCACCACCCCGAGAGGTTCGCGCCGCGTGAAGAGCAGGTTGCCGGGCAGATCGTGGGGCAGCGTCTGGCCGCCCCAGGTGTAGCTGAGGCCGCCAAAAAAACGGAAAATGTCCACCGCCCGTTGCACCTCGCCGGTCGCCTCCGCGAGCGTCTTGCCTTCCTCGCGGGTCAGCAGCGTGGCCAATTCGGTTTTGCGAGCATCAAGGATTTGTGACGCTCTGCTGAGCACTCGGCCGCGCGCCACGGCGGTCAGGCCGGCCCAGGCGGGGAAGGCGTCTCGCGCCGCGGCCACCGCAGCCTCGGCGTCCGGCACCCCTCCCTGAGAGTAGGAAGCCACCCCTTCCCGGGCATCGGCTGGATTGCGCGTTTCGAGTCGTTGGTTGGCGGTGGCGGGCACCCACTCGCCGCCGATCAGATTGGCGTACTGTTTCACGCCGGTCATTCACGGCCAAGCCGGCGCGGCTCGCCAAGCGAAAAGAAAACCGGGCGCTGAAGGTCAACGTCCGGTTCGCCAAAGTTCTGGCTGCGTTCCTTCAGGTCAATTGGGCGAGCAACGCCTCGAGTTCCTCGCCTTCGAGGAAGCCCTGAAGCTGCCGCAGGCGCGTCGGATGCCGCATCTTCCGCAGTGCCTTGGCCTCGATCTGACGGATGCGTTCGCGAGTCACCTTGAACTGCTTGCCGACTTCTTCGAGTGTGCGACTGTAGCCGTCGCCCAGCCCGAAACGCAGCTCGAGCACCCTGCGCTCGCGCTCGGTCAGCGAATCCAGCACATCCTGCAGTTTGTCCTTGAGCAGGCTGTAGCTGGTCATATCCGAGGGATTTTCCGCGGATTTGTCTTCGATGAAGTCTCCGAAGTTGGTGTCGTCGCTGTCGCCCACGGGGCTCTGGAGCGAAATGGGCTGTTGGGCCATCTTGAGCACGGCCCGGACGCGATCCACGGGCAGTTGCATTTCGTCGGCAATCTCCTCCGGCGTTGGCTCGCGACCGAAATCCTGGATCAACTGCTTCTGCACCCGCATGAGCTTGTTGATCGTTTCGATCATGTGGACCGGGATGCGGATGGTGCGTGCCTGGTCGGCGATCGAACGCGTGATCGCCTGGCGAATCCACCACGTGGCGTACGTGGAGAACTTGTAGCCGCGGCGATACTCGAACTTCTCCACCGCCTTCATCAGGCCCATGTTGCCCTCTTGAATCAGGTCGAGGAACGAAAGGCCGCGATTGGTGTATTTCTTGGCGATGGATATGACGAGGCGAAGGTTGGCTTCGACCATTTCGGTCTTGGCCTGGTGGGCCTTGGCGGAGAAGTGCTGCAGTTGCTTGTAGGCGGCCACGTAGTCCTCGCGGGACATGCGCACGAAATCCTCCAGCGCCGCGATCTTACGGTGCTCGCCGTCAGCGATCTGGGCGATGGCGGGTGACTTCTTTTGCGCTTCCAGCTCGGCGATGGTCCGCAGGCTGGCCTGGAACTTGTCGTGGATGTTGTCTGCAACGAGGGCCATTTCCTCAACCACCCGCTGCTTGTAGTAAAACTTGGAAAACGTCGCCTGGAGCCTGGCGTCCGCCTTCTTGAACTCCTGATGGAGTTTCTCCTTCTTCGCGCGGTTGGTCTCCTCCTTCCAGGCCGCGTACTTCTGGTCCACCAACTGATCCACCGCGCGGACGTCTTTGACCAGCTTGCGCAGCGCGCGCAGGTGGTTTTCGCGGCTCTCCACCTTCTTGTCGAGGATCACCCGGTCGAAGCGTTCCTTCGGCGGCTCGGACACCAGCTTCTCGGCCAGCGCAATGTGCTCTTTGCCGGCGAAGCCAAAGCTGTAGATGATGCGCTTGACCTCGTTTTCGGCGTCCTCGATCCGTTTGGAGATTTCAACCTCCTGTTCCCGGGTCAGCAGCGGCACCTGTCCCATCTGCTTCAAATACATCCGGACCGGATCGTCCAGAATGTCGAGCCGCGCCTTTTCGTCCTCCTCCTCGGGTTCAGGCTGTTTGACCCGGTCCACCTCGGATTGGTCCACAATCTCGATCTCGAGATTGCGCAGCTTGATGTAAATCTCGTCGAGGTCGTCCGGTGTGACGACGTTGTCCGGCAGCGCGTCGTTGATGTCGCTGTAGGTCAGGTAGCCCTGCTCCTGGGCGAGGCGGACCAGTTCCTTGACCTTTTCGGTCAAATCCGTTCCCCCTGAGCTCGTGACAGCGCCAGTGTTCAGTAAGCCAGCCGGCTCGTCACTGGCCGGCGGAGCGGCGGGTGCGGGAGCGGTTTCGTCCGCGGTGGGTGGCGGCGCCGAGGTGGCGCGTGGAACAACAGGCGACTTCCCGGAAGGGGTGTCGGCGTTGCGGGCATGATGCGCAACCGTCGAAGAAGGGGCCGGGGCGCCAGGCTTGGCGTGGGATGCGGCCTTGGACTTCTCGGACCGGGAACGCGCCTTGCGGGCAGGGTGACCGGACTCCGTATGATGGGCGCCGGGGGCGGAGACCGGGTGAGGCGCAGCGGCACGCTTGCGAGCCGGGCTGGCCGATTTGGAACCGTGTTTGGACGCTTTCTTGTCTTTCGATTTCGACATACGCGGGCGAGGGGACCCCTGCTCGGTGAGGCGCGGGGCCGAACAAAGCCGCGCAATGTCATTTGCGCCCGGCTTCAAGTCAAGCCGTTCCCCCTCAATTTCCGGCTCCCCAACAAGGCAAACTGGTTGCGTAAGCCGGTCTTTGAACGCCGCGACCGGCAGTCCGGATGAAACCCAGCTCGGCTCCTTTGCCATGTTGCCGTCGGGGGAAAACACGCCCGGCTTTGCCGACAGAGCCGCTGGTGTTCGCCGTCTGCACCCTGCCGGTGAAGGTCGGGCAGATGGACTCATGGCTCGCCGGGTTCTGTCGCCTCCCCCGGCGCGACGATCGCGCTCGTCATCGCATCGGCCGGCCTTCACCCTCCTCGCCCGGCCAAGAGCTCAAAACGATTTGCTTTGTCGGCGTTTGCCAGGTCGGCGATCCGGGGCTTTTGGGACTATGAGAGCGGTGCATCGGCCCGCCGGCGGGGAAAGGGGCGCGAACTTCAGGTCGGGCCAGCCAGACATTCGCGGGCTGGGGTCCTGTTGACCGGCGGGTCAAAGTGACGATTCAGCCGTCAGCAAGGTCGTTTCCGTCAGTCCGAAGCGATTCGGCCGGTACATTTCCTCCACCTTCGTTGCCGGAGCGGTAGCAGTGCCGGCCGCTCGCACGCGGGCCAGGTAGCGGATGGCGTAGGTGCCGGGCGTCAGCGAGCGGCTGAAGAACAGCACGCGGTCATTGCGGAGTTCCCGGCGGTCGCTCATCCAATCCCTTGTCAAGGCCTCGGCGCCCGTCCGGTGCGAGGCGAACGCCGGATTCACCGCCTCCAGAACGGCCGGCAACGGATCATCCACCACCACATGATGGGCCGTGGCCGAAGCCTGAATCGTCAGCGTGATCAGAACGCGATCGCCCACGCGCAGGCCTTCCAAGCCCCGCACACCATTGGTCTCATCCAGCCGCGCGTATTCCCGCCGGATGGCCAGGCCACGCTCTTGACGCGGTTGCTGCCAGACGGGCGGGCGCGCTTCGACCACCAGCCCGGTCAGCAGCGGGCGCGAGCCGGACCAGGACAGCGCGAGGGGTTTGCTCCCGGTCGCGGCCTCCAACGAGAAGCGGAATTCGCGCGCGGCGGGTTCCGCTGGAAGGCTGAATTCCTCTACGGTCGCCCATCGAATCGTGCCGTTGCCTGCCTCGACTTCACGCTCCACTGCGCTGGCGTAGGCCGTCAGCGCCAGGATGGACCATGCGTTGCCCTGCGTGCTGGTCCAATGCCCGTCAGCCCGCCCGTCGAGCAGTTCCCCCACCAACCGATCCACTTCCGGCGCGTCGGGACGAACCCGTGTCCACGCGAGCAAACGCACTGCGAGGTCGCTCAAGTCTTCACCGAACCGTCCGGCATTGTCGCCAGCCGCCGGTACGGGCGAGGTCAAAACCTCCTCGGCCAGGCTGATCGGCCCTCTGGCCTCGGCGATGGCGAGCGCCAGCCACGCGCGCCCCGCCAGGGGCAGTTCGGGCAGCCGCTCACGCATCCGCTCGTGGTAGCCGCTCTCCGCCTTTCCGCCCAGCGCCAGCGCGTACAGGGCCAGGCATTGTGATTCAGCCTCCCATGCCGCGTTGCGCACCGGCACGACGCGCGCCCCGGGAGCCCTTGATCCCGCCACCAGCCCGCTGCGCAGGAACTCGAGCACTTCCGCGAAAGCGCGGTCGGACACCGGGAATCCCTGCGCACGGGCCATCGCCAACGCCATTGTCGCGTAGGACGATACCCAAAGGTCCGCCTCGCCGCCGGGCCAGACAGGGAAGCCGCCCGAGAACGCCTGTCGCGCCAGCAACCGCTCCAGTCCGGACCGGATCATCGCGTCCAGCGCGGCGAAGTTGGTTACCACCCCTTCCAGCGCGGCGGGCCGGGACCGCAGTGCCAGCAAGGGC
>CALJWR010000154.1 GCA_937976685.1 uncultured Verrucomicrobiae bacterium | reverse complement strand
CCGGTAACGGTTCGGTGTCGCGCCTGTGCCATGAGCCGCGAGTGGCCCTCGCCGTGTTGCAGCAGATGCTCGCCGTCCACTTGAGTTCCGGTCGCCTGCGGGTCTTGCTGCACACGCGCCCCGTGGCCGCGGACGTCGAGGGCGACCGGGTTCGCGCCGTGACCGTGGAGGACCGGCTGTCCGGCCGCCGCGTGACCTTGACCGCTCCCTATTTCGTGGACGCCACCGAACTGGGCGACCTGTTACCGCTGACTGGAACCGAGTACGTTATCGGCGCGGAGTCGCGCCGGGAAACCGGCGAGGCGCCCGCGGCCGATGGGGGGATCGCGCGTGGCACTGGATCATCGAGCGATTCCCTTGGTTGACCTGACCCGATCGGCAAGGCGACAGGGCTGCGGTGATTCCCCTGAAACGGAACAGGGACGCGGTTTGCTGGTTTGAACAATGCGGTGTCTGTCGCCAAACTCTCGCCATGAGCCTGAAGTTGCAGCCGAGCTTTGCCCGTTGGTTGGCCCCCTTGGCGGTTGCGCTGGCCGCCGTCCGATTGTCGGCGGCGCCGGTGACGATCTTTCAGGTGAACTCCTTCACCAATCTCAACTACTCCTCGGGTTTCGTGGGCCAGGTGGGCGTAACGACCGAGTGGCCGGCGGAGATGGGCCGATCAGGCGATACGGTGGACGTCGGTTTCGTGCTGTCCCAAGTTCCGCCCGCCACGGCACGACACTATCGGTTTCGCGCGGTTATTACCTCCCACTTTGAACAGTCGTTCGCGCTCGAGGTTCTCGCCGGGCCGTCGCTGGACGCTTTGACCGCGGTCCATTCCGAGTTCATCAACAGCGCCCGGGTGGTCGCTGCTACAGTGCCGTTGGAACGGTTCACCGTCGGGCAAACCAACTGGATCCGCCTGCGCGGGGTGGGAGTCGAAGTGGGCGAGGGAAAGCCCGCCGGTGTTCAGTGGAATCGCTGGCTCCTCACCCGCACGGACACCGCGCTCGATCTTCAATCAGCCGTTGACGATCAACTGCGCCGGCTCGCCGACTATGTGCGGGACGCAATCCAGCCAAGTGGACTGGTGCGGGATTCCTTGATGCACTCGCCCGCCGTGCAGCCGACCCACCCGGCCAGCCCGGACGCCGCAGGGTTCGCGTTGCTGGCTCTATGTGGTCTTGATCATCTGCAGGTGGTTGGAGACGCCGAGGCGCGGGTTCAGGCCATTCTTTCCGCCTATGCCGGCCGCACAACCGGTGTCACGCCCAAACGCAACGCCCGCGGTCACTGGTGGCATTGGCTGAACGTGGCCACGGGGAACCCGCATCCCGGCTGGAACGACAATTACACGACGATCGGCTCCGCTCTCCTGGTGGCAGGCGGACTCTTTGCCCGCAACCACTTCCCGCAGAACCCGACGATTGCTGCGCTGGCGGAGGAACTGCGCGCCTCGTGCGACTTCGACGGCATGATCCATTCCGCGCTCGATGGGCGCGTGGCCCTCGCGACCGACGTCAACGGCAACGCGGTGGGCCACACCCGACCGTGGAACGAATATCAGTTGATCGTCTCGCTCGCCTTGCGCCAACCCGGCGCCACGCGGGCAGCGGCGGTGTCGAACCTGTGGCTGAATCCCGCCGCCGCGCCCAAGTCGGTGTACCGGGGTATTCCTGTGCTGACGGATCGGGCGGGTTCGTTTGCGCCGGCCTTCTGGACCCAGCAGCAGTTTTTCTTCAACCCGGACTTCGCCGGCAACGCCGACTTCGTGGGCTTCTTCCGGAACCAGCAGCGCGCCGACGCGCTGTATTGCGCCTCCGGCCTGCGGCAGAACTACCGCTACGGCCTCACGGCTGGCGTGGACCCATCCGGCTACCGCGCGGATCGTATCGGCGACCATGACAACGTCTTCAGCCCGTCGGCGGTGGGGGGGTGGGGCGACCTCGATACCCTGCTCGAATTCATTCAAAGTCAGCCGCCCGGGGCCGACCCGCGCAGCCGTTACGGCCTCGCGCGGGTTTCCGCGGCGATGGCCAACTGGTGGCCGGCGGACGCGGGACTTGTGGATCACTTGTTTTTGCTCTTCGGCCTTGTCGAGGCACGAAGCCCGGGTTTCTTCAAACAGCGGCAGTCGTTCACCGTCGCGCCCAAGCTTGCCTTGCAGCGCTGGGAGCCCGGGGCCGGTCGCGCGACCCTCTCGTGGTCACCGGAAGTGCCGGGTCTCGAATTGCAGGAAAGCTCAAACCTCACGCCGCCCATCTGGCTCCCGGTTGCTGCGGGGGCAACCAACGGATCCACGATCGAGTTGGTAGGCCCGGCCAAGTTCTATCGCTTGGCCAGGCCGTGACACCGAAGCGTCGGCAGCAGATCGCCCCAGGGCGGACCCTGACGCAAATGACCTCTCTCGCGGTGGCTCGCGCGTGCTTCGAGCCCGTTGCAACTGGCCGCGGACAGTCCCAGTGCGAGGCGGCCAACCGCGGACCCTTGAACTCGTTGGAAGCTCAACGTGTAACAATCTTCAGCTTGACTTGTTTTCACTCAGGCGGCTAATCGCGGGGGTCGCGTACGGTGTCGCTTAAACAACCAGTGACGGATATGGCGAAGATTCGAATGCGAGACACGCGGGGTGGTGTTAGGACGGGGTGCCGGATTGTTTTAGGATTGTGGGTGCTGTTGGGCGCGGCAGGACCGGCGGCGCTCAAGGCGAACGCACAGGCGGGCCCGCCAGCGGTGGACAGTTTCAACCCCACGTCGGGACGCCCGGGCGACGCGATTACCATCGTGGGCGCGAACCTGGCGGACGCTGTGGCCGTACGCTTCAACGGGGTCAAGACCGGCTTCGAGGTGGTGTCCGACAAGCAGTTGATCGCGGTGGTCCCACAGGACGCCACGACCGGTCCCATTACCGTGGCCAACCCGGCGGGCGAGGGCAGCAGCCTCCTCTACTTCGAGGTCCTCCCGCCGTTGCCGCCGCCGGTGATCAGCAACTTGGAACCCTCGTCGGGCCGCGAGGGAACCTCGTTCCGGGTTTTGGGAGATAATTTCACCGGGGTGACCACCGTGCGGCTGGGCGACCTGTCCGCCGCCTTCATCTTCGTCAGTGATACCGAGCTGATGGTTGAGGTGCCCAAGGGAGCCAAGAGCGGGCCGGTCGTGGTCACCACTCCCGGCGGAACCGTGCAGAGCCAAAAGGTGTTCGAGGTGCTGGCGGGGCCGGCCGGGCCGAGGATCGTCGAGTTGATTCCAGCTGCCGGGAAACCCGGGGATCGGATCAACGTCGTGCTGGAAAACGTGAGAGACGTCCGGGCAGTCGTTTTTGGGGCCTTGGGCGCCGCGTTCGAACGGCAGGACACCAACCTCGTGGCGGCGACCGTGCCGGAGCAGGCGAGGACCGGGCCGGTGCTGGTGTTCACGTCGGAAGGCGTGATTCAGTCGCCGGTTGACTTCGTTGTGGATCGGCTGCTGCTGCCGCCGACGATCGCTGCTTTTGATCCTCCGCAGGGGCCGGTGGGTACGGCGGTGTCGGTTACCGGCGAGAATCTGGGCGACGTCGAGCAGGTGTTGTTCAGCGGAACGCCGGCGGGTTTCGTGATCGCTTCTGAGGGCCGTCTGGTTGCCAAGGTACCACCCGGCGCCACGTCCGGTCCGATTCGCGTCCAAAACAAGGCAGGCACGGCGGACAGCGCGACCGACTTCAAGGCGCTGGAGGCGCCGGTTCTTCCCTCGATCACGTCGTTCAAACCTGATCGCGGTCCGGTCGGCTCGACCGTCCAGGTGACCGGCGAGAATCTCGTCGGGGTGACGGCGGTGACGTTGGGAGGCATGGCCGTGCCATTTGTCGAGGTTTCCCCGACGAGCCTCCGTTTTACCGTCCCGGACACCGCGCGCTCGGGAATGGTCGCCGCAGAAACCGCCCACGGGCCGGTCTCCTCGGAAACGGACTTCATCGTGGAACGTCCCGTCCCGGCACCGTTTGTGGATCGCTTCTCCGAGTGGCGGGCAAAACCGGGCCAATGGGTCAAAGTACGCGGCTCGGGGCTGCTCGACGCGACGCGCGTGCTGATCAACGGCGTGGCATCGAACTTCCAGGTTGTGGGCGATGGTGAAATAGCCGTCGAGATTCCCGAGGGAGCCACGAGCGGCGATTTGATCGTGGAGACGGCCGCCGGACAGGCGATCAGTCCGAGCGTGTTGGTGGTGGCCCGGGACACGGATCCGCCCCCGGTGGCGCCGCAATTGCAGCCGGCGAGTCCGGGCAAATTCCCTCCTGGCCAATTCGGCTTCGAGTTCCCAACGCAACCGCACCAAGCCTACGTGGTGGAGTGGGCCGAACGGATGGGCGTGCCAGACGCCGCGACGTGGACACAGGTGCAGTCGCACCAGCCGCGCGGGAACGGGGGAACGATCTCCGTGGCCGACTTCGCCGACGCCAGCCGGGTCCAGAACTATTTTCGCGTTGTGGCTGGGATCCCGGGCTTTGACAACTGGGACTTCGAACAGGGGCTTTCCGGCTGGGACGCCAGCGGGGATGCCTTCCACGAGCAACCCACGTTTGGCGAGGCCTACCTGCGCTCGGCGCTTGGCGCGGGGGAGATCTTGCGCAACGTCGGCGGGGACTACTGGGACACGCCGGTCAGTGTGGGCCACCACGGAGACTTCTGGATCGGCACTGGTCAGGCCCGGCCAGAAGGAGTGCCGATCATCGAAGATCCGATTCAGCTCGCGCTTTTGGACGGGCGCACGGGCACCCTAACCTCGCCGCAATTCCGGATCGAACGGCCCTTCATTTCGTTCCTCATCGGCGGGAATCTACGGCAGCCCCTGCCACCCGTGGACTCGCCGCGAGCGGAGCTTCTCGTGAAACCGGTCAATCCCGAGCAGCAACTCTTTTTATCCCAAACGTACCGGTCTCGCGAGGGCGACTTCTACATCGTGCGGCGAGCGTATGTGCCCGGTTACCGACCTGAACTGCTGCGCCGCGAGGTGTTCGAAGTTGAGGAGTTCGTCGGAATGCAGGCTCGAGTGCGCATCGTGGACCCCACCTGGGCAGGCCACATCAACGTGGACGATTTTCGGTTTCTTGAGACCGACCCACGCCCCGGGTTGATCGCGGTGCCCCGGATGGTGGTTTATCTCGATCCCACCCAACCGCCGGAGTCCCACCCGGAGCCGCAGCCCGAGCCAAGTGGCTTGGTTTATCTCGACCCCGACGCGCCCGTGTGGGGGTTTGCGGATACGCATACCCATCCGGCGTCTTATCTGGGCTTCGGCGGCAAACTCATTCACGGCGCCTGCGGCGGGCCTGCCGGCGTGAGCCTGTCTTCGTGTGAGGAGAATCACGGCTGGCTCGGCGCCAACGCCTGTTTTCCCAGCGTCGCCCTCTGTGCCCCAGCGATGCTGATGGAGCAATTCACGGGCTCCTTCGGACATCGCACCGGCGGTTACCAGTACGGGTTTGATGGCTGGCCGAACGTGCTCGAGCAGGGGGTTCACCAGCAGATGTACATTGATTGGATTCGGCGGGCGTGGCAGGGGGGCCTGCGGTTGATGGTGGCGCTCGCTGTCCACAACCGGCTGCTGGCCGACCTGAATTACAACGACGGCCTGCTGCAGGACGATCTCTCGGTCGTTCATCGCCAAATCCAGGCCATCCGCCAATTGGTGGCCCGAACGGACTTCATGGAGCTTGCGCTCACGCCCCGCCAGGCCCGCGAAATCATCCATCGGGGGAAGCTGGCCGTGGTGCTCGGTCTCGAAGTGGACCGGCCGTTGCTGAATGACGAAACCATCGAGCCCACCGAGGCGCTGATCGTCAACAACGTCCGGTACGCCTATGAAGTCCATGGTGTCCGGCATGTCTTCCCTGTACACTTCGCCGACAATCCCTACGGCGGGTTCGCCATGAACAATTCGCTGTGGATTTACAATAGCTGGTGGGTGGACTTTCATCGCTACCCGGCAGCCACCAGTCCGCGGCTCCTCGGCTTCACCGACCCGATCGAATGGCGCTTTGTGGCTAAAGGAAGTCTTCAAGTGGGCGCCTTCTTTTTGGGCGTTGCGGCATTCCCGCCCGCTCCGGCCGACTATCCCGCCGTCGGGGGCCACATCAACGCCCGCGGGTTGCAACCGGCCGGCCGCGTCCTGATCCGCGAGATGATGAAACGCGGGATGGTGATTGATGCGGATCACATGAGCCTGCTCATGAAGCGGGAGGTGTTCAATCTCGCCCGCGCTCAGCGCTACCCGCTGATCTCCGGGCATTCCGGGTTCACCGAGTTGAGCCTGCGCGGTGAGGAAACGTCTGACATGGGCAAGCGTCCCTCGGAAGCCGACCTCACGCCCACCTTCGCCCGTGAACTCGTTCTCCTGGACGGCATGGCGGCTCCTATCACGCTCGCCAAGGATCTGCGGGCTTACGGCACCAAGGTTCCGAATGACGCTCCGGGCTCCGCCAAGTCCTGGGCGCAGACCTACCTCCGCGCCGTGGATTACTTCAACGGTCGCAACGTCGCCCTCAGCACGGATTTCGGGCTGGTTCACGGCGCCGGGCCGCGCTTCGGCATGAAGGCCATGTTTGTCCTAAAGGACGACGCGGCGCGCACCAATCTGCTTGCCGGAGCGCTCGCCGCCCAAAGCAACGGTGTTCGCTATGCGGATCCGTTGCGCGATTACCGCGAATCGCGGTTTGAAGGGCCCAATCAGTTGAAGTTCATTGGCGGGTATAATGGCGAGCCCGTCTTCTCCGGTGTCTATGACCTGGAAGAAAAGGAATTCTGGGAGGCCATAGCCCTCCACAAGACGGGATTGGATCCGGATCGCGCGTTCTCACCGCCGCCCCGGAACCAGCGAATTCTTCAGTTCGCCCGGGGGCTGTTTGCGCTGAATGACGGGCTTCTCGACGACATGCTGCGGCGGCCGGTGGTTCCCATCCTCGGCGACTGGGATGGTCACGAGGTGCGCATCCGCGCGGCGTATCATGTTCGCCACTCGGCCACCCGTCCATTGCCTGGCGATGTCCATCCGCGCGTGCGCGAGATCTACGACAAGATGTTGCCGATCTGGCAACGATGGGTCGCCATGGAGGGCAACAACCGGCCGATGCATCGCTGCAAAATGAACTGCATGCTGGATGGCAATCCCCACAAGCCGTACGTCAAGGAGTGGGACATCAACCTGGATGGCCTTGCCCACTACGGCCTGCTGCCGGACTTCATCCAGGACGCGAAGAACTCGGGGCTCGACCGCCGTGACCTGCGGCCCCTGTTCCGCTCCGCGGAGGACTACATCCGGCTTTGGGAGCGTTGTGAACAAAACCGGCTGCGGGAGTGAATGGCCTGCCCGGTGGCCGGGGTTGAGACCGGGGCGGGCCTGACGCGGATCCTGGCGAAGCTCGCGCTGTCTGGAGCCCGCGAGAGGCCCCAACATCATTGTCGAGGCTGCCCGCGGGCCTGGCCCAGCGGTGAGGCAGGAGAGCTTTTCTTGAAAGCCTGAGCCAAGGCGCCTCAGCGCGGGATCTTGAGTCGCACGAATTTGGCCGGTTCCGGACCGATCGGCAGGGAGGCTTTCAAAAGTTGCCCGTTGCCAGGGACCGGGGTTCCGTGATCCGCCCAATCGTCCTCCCGCAGGGTTGTCGAGACTTGGAGTTGATAGAGGAAACCAGTTTCCGAGGTCCAGGCCAGCTCAAGGTGTTCGCCGTTGCGGGAAACGGTCAACTGCGGTCGCGCGGGCTGGTCACCGGGATCCTCATCGTCGTGGTGGAGACCGTCGGAGCCTGCGGCGTGGATCATCGCGACCTCGTCCGGTGCCAGCGCGCGGTTGAACAGCATCACCTCGTCGAGTTCGCCCTGCCAAAGGCTGCTGCCCGGGCGGTTGCCGATGGTCAGGCCGCTGGCGTTGAGGGTCGTATTGAGGGAGCGCGCGGCCGATCCGTCGAGTTGGCCGTTGACGAACAGGCGCACCGTGGTGCCGTCGTAGGTGACGGCAACGTGATACCAGGTGTCCGGCCGCAGTGGTGTGCCGCCGGCGAGATCTGCGTTGTAACCAAAGAGATAGAGTCTGCCGGGAGCGTTGCCGGAAGTGATCAAGCCGAACATACGCCCGTTGGCGTCGGATCCATACTGGACCAGCGCGCTCTCGGTGGCCGCGGCGAGATCGCGCGGCGTGCGGCACCACAGCATTAGCGTGCGCGGGGCATTGCCCAGCGGCAGACCGGTCGGCGAGGAGACTTGGACGTAGTCGTTGTTGCCGTCACACCGGAACGCCCGCCCAACCATTCCCGCGCCGAAGCCCACACCGCCCGCACCGGTGGCGTGGTTGACGCCCTGGCGGTCGCGGAAATCGCCCTCGGCCGGCCACCAGGAAACCAGCCCCGGTGGCACGGTCGGCCGGGTGTCAAGCAACACCCCGGGCACAAAGGTTTCGCGGCAAACCAGCATGCCGTCGGGCAGGTTGCCCGTGGCGTCGCGGGTGTGGCCGTCCAGCGGGAACCATGCGGCGAGACCCGGCTCGCTGCCCGTCAGTTGGCGGTTGCGCCGTGCGCCGATGGTCTCGTCCGGCAGGGCGATGTTCCAGAACCGGATTTCGTCGATCTCCCCGATGAAGTCGTTAGCGGATGCCCAGTGGTAGTTGCCGAACACGAAAGGATGAGCCGTCCCGACCCGCGAACCGGCGGCATCGGCGACCGCATCGGGTTGCCCGTCCACCAACAGTGCCAACTGGCCGGATTTCCGGTTGGCATCGTAGCGCAGCGCAACATGATACCAACGTCCCGGCTGCGGCTCCACTGTCGTCCCCGCGGCATCGTAGTACCCCTCCGCGGTCCGGAGCTGGAGGCGGAAACGATTGATGCCCTCCAGGGCGGTGCTGCTTGTCAGTGACAGTTCGCCAGCATCCGGGCCGGTTGTGAACAACTCGCGATCCGCGGCGGTTCCCTGATACCGCACCCAAAATTCAATCGTGAACGCCTCGCCTGCGGCCAGGCCCGGTGCGGCGCCCACTTGCAGCGAGTCGCGGTGGCGCGGTGCGGAGACATCCCCCTGTGGCGGCAGGTTTGAGCCGAGGGCGAGCGCCTGATGGGCGACGGCCGGGTCGGGCGTGGCGGGAAAGCGACGGTAATAGACATCCCATTCGTTCGGATCACTGCTGGAGACCGAAGAAGAAGCCGTCAGATGGAGGGTGCCGTCGGTGCCTGCCACGAGTTGCGGGGCATAGGGGCTGCCAGGGTTGGGCAGCACTGCGTTAGGCGGCCGGACCCTGCGCGCCGGACCGAAGGACGCCCCGAAGTCGGCGCTGATCACAAGGTTGTCGCCACCCCATAGCAAGGCGGCACGCAGCGCGCCCGGTGCCCCCGGCGAAGGCGCGAGGCGCGGCCAGTGGAGCGGTTGCAGCAGGTTCGATCTGGGGTCGCTCCCATCCGCAAGAGTTTGCCACGGCGCATAGGTGGCTCCGCCGTCGATCGAGCGCCGGACCACGATCCGCCCCACGGGGGCATCGGGACCGGAATACGCGGTGGCGACCAGGATTTCACGTCCGTTGCCTGCCACGCTGAAACCGGCGGCGCCGAGTTCAAAGGTGCCAAACAAGGCATATGGGGCCTCGGTCAGTCGTTGCGGCGTGGACCAAGTGGCTCCCCCGTCGGTGGACCGGCATTGGTAAAGCGTTTCGAGCGCCGGATTGCTCTCATCTCCGGTTACAAAGAACGCGATCGCCTGGTCGGCGTGTTTCACCATGCGCACCGTGTTGTTCGAGTAGGGGCGGGTGACCTCCGGGGTCAGTTGATGGAAGTGGAAGTTCGCTCCGCCATCGGCCGAAATCCCGGCGACGACCCTGCTAGCCTGGGCACCCCAGCCGGCTCCCACGCTGTAGCGGCCGCCAAGCAGTACCTCCGAGCCCTGGATAGTGAGGTGCGACGGCGCTGCGTGGCGATTCGTGGGCAGCGCACCGTGAAGGGCGGACGGTTGGAAACTGGCGCCACCATTGGACGACCACGAGACCGACAGCTCTTCCCAATACCCATAGACCCAGCCGTCGAATCCCGGGGTGGTTTCATAGTACGCCCGTGCCGCCGTGTAGCCGAAAGCGATGACCACCCGGCCTTCCGCCGCTGCGACCATGGGCGGCCGGAGGGCCGCAGTGTGACCACGGCCCGCCGCCGGCTCGGGCGGGTTGATCGTCACGGTGGCCCAGACCTGCGGCGCGGCAAAGCTCGCGCCACCATCGCTCGAACGCAGATACAGGATCTGATCGGCACCTGATTGCTGCGTCAGCTTCAGCGCCAAATGCACCTCCTGTCCGTCGGCCGCAAGGTAAGCCGGATACCCGCCCGTTTCCGCATCCTGAGCTTGCAGGCCGTCGCTCAGGAAACTCGTGTTGCCGACGCTAAGTAAAACCTGCGCCGGACCAAAGGTGACGCCGCCGTCGGTCGAGCGGCGGTACATGAGCCGCTCGCCGGCTTGATCGGGCAGTTGGGAGATCCACGCCAGATGCACCAAGCTGCCCGTCACCGCCAGTTGGGGAAAGAGATCCTGGCGCACGGCCTCCCCGGGCGGTTCGCTGCTTAGGTTGCGGAAGTGGAACGAGTCCTCGGCAGTGCGGGCGTTCACGGGGGACAATGGGTAAGCGAGCAGGGCGGTCAGCAACAGGGCTCGGGCTGGGTTTTGAAAGGCGGGGTACATGGGGTGACCCTCGGGCTGAGTAGTCTCATTGTCAACGGTATTTACTGTTTCATTGGTCAATCTGGAGTGTTACTAATTGCGGTCCGGAACTCTGGGGCGTTGCTTTGGCTCCGAATTTCGGTTTCCGGGTCGAGGATTCCCCATGTTCAGCAGCGATAGCTCCACGCCTTTCGGCCCCGTCACCTTGGACGGCTTTGGCCACCACGGACTCCTGCCGGACTTCCTTCAAGATGCGAAGAACTCAGGGCTGGACCGCCGGGACCTCCAAGCATTGTCCCGGTCCGCCGAAGGGCTACCCGCAGCTGGGGAAGCGCTGCGAAGAGAATCGGCTGCGGGACGAAAGCTCCCAAACCGGGAACTGTTTGTCGCGGCGCACTCGTTGGAGGCAATCCACGGGGGCGCGGGTGGGCCGGATTGCTGCCGGTCTGTCTCGGCGCTTGCCCGAACGTCTAACGGCCGGCCTAATCGCTGTCGCAGAGGGACGGCCTCGCGAAGGTTGACCCGGCGGCCTTGCTTTCTTCCGACCTCATGAGACCACGGCGTGCGCGATTTGTTCGACGGCTGGCAACCAGTCGAATGACTTGCTTGGGGATCGTCGTTTCCTTGTTGAGCTGCCGCTTGGCGACCGCCTCGCCGCCATTCACGAGTTACGCCTCCGGTGGACCACGGGTGGTGGTGGCGCACGCTGGACAGGACTATCTGCGGTTTGGGGCCGCAGTTTGGGGACCGAACTGGTCGTGGGCCGGCATCGAAGGGGATACCCGCGCCGAGAGCGGCATTGTCACGGGCACGCTTACCGCGAAGGTCGGCCGCGCCACATTGCGCCTCGATTTTCGCGCGACCCCTCCAGCGCCAAGGCAACTCGAACTTCAATATGCGCTGCGCGCCGACGCCGGCACGGACCTAACCCTGTTCATTGCCGAACTTGCCGTGGGCAAAACCTTCGAAGGTCGCGACATCATCATCGAAAGCGCGGACCAGCGCAGCAAGGCCCCCCTGTCCCTTGGGTAAACGATCCTTGGGACAAAACGTCAACGCCCTCCGCCTCGCGGACGCGGCGGGTCGCGAGACGGTTCTCCGGTTCGAGCCGGCCTGCGAAATCACTGCTGATGGTGCGGTCCGGTTGGTTTTGGCCAAGGATTACCTTCCCGCGAACGCCGTGCGCAAGCTCACGGTGCGCGTCAAGTTGCCCGGCGAAACGGAGTGGTACGCCAGCGTCGCCGATGTGCCGGACGAACCCGGTTGGGCGGCTTGGTACCCTTGGCAGGCTGCGGGCCAAGGCACCAACTCTGTTCTGAGCCTGGCAGACTGGTTGGAGAAACCCGCCGGCAGACGCGGCCGCATCACGCGCCGCGGGGACGACCTCGTGTACGACGGCAAGCCCATCAAACTCTGGGGATTGAATCTCTGCTACGCCGCCTGCGCCCCGGATAAACCGCTGGCGGATCGGCGCGCCCTCGAACGGGATGAGCAGGCCATCCGCGTTTGGAAGCAACGGCGCTGGACCGCCCTAAAAAAAAGCCCGCCGACACGGGCGCACCATCGTTTTTGTGGACGAAAGCGGGTTGAGCCAGCGACCGTATGTCATGCGCACCTGGGCGCCGCGCGGCCAGACGCCCATCCTCCGTCATCCCGGCGGGTGGAAGAAACTTTCGGCGGCGGCCGGGGTCACCCGGCGGGGCTTCTATTTCCGGCTCTATCCCGGTTCGATCAAGGCCGGACCACTGATCCACTTCCTGCGCCCTCTGAAACGGCAGGTGCGTGGCAAGCTGCTGCTGGTGTGGGATCGGTTGGGCGTGCATCGCTCCAAGGCGGTGCGGACCTGGCTCAAAACGCAAGGCGGCCGGTTTGTGGTGGAGGAACTGCCCGCCTATGCCCCCGAACTCAATCCGGTGGAATACCTGTGGGGCTGGTGGAAGCCCAATACCGTGGCACATGGTTGTCCCCGCACGACGGAGCAATTGCACTGGTTGGCGCGGCAAGGGTTGCGGCAGGCGCAGCGCCGCAAAACCACCCTGGTGGCCGCCTTCTGGAAACAGGCCGATTTGAGCTTCGAAACTCACTATATTATGCAAGCGTCAGTAACTCCACGATCTTCTGACGGTCTTCCTCTTTCAGCAGGCTGAACCCGCCGTACTCCTGCGGGTCTTTGGCGTAGTCCATCGTCTGAGCGCTCTCG
>CALJWR010000153.1 GCA_937976685.1 uncultured Verrucomicrobiae bacterium | reverse complement strand
GGGAGGGCTTCCACACCCAGTTGCAGGAACGGGAGGATGTTTTCGAGGTGGCGCGGCGAATTCACGAAGCGACGGATTCGCTGACCACCGTTCGGCTGTTCTTCCTGACCGACGGCGTGGCGCGGGCGGAGGACATCGAGGAGGAGAAGCTGGAGGGTGTCGAGTTGCGTTACGTGCTGTGGGACTTGAAGAAGCTGAACCAGCTCAAGGTGGGGGAACGGGAGGTGATCGAACTGGATTTTGAGAACGACTTCGGCGGCGCAGTCCCCTGCCTGGTGGCCTTGGATGACACCAAGGAATACCAGACCTACCTGGCGTTCATGCCGGGCCGGGTGCTGGCGCGCATCTACGGCGAGCACGGGCAGCGGTTGCTGGAAAGGAACGTGCGGGCCTTCCTGCAGGTGAAGGGCAAGGTGAACAAGGGCCTGCAGCAAACCCTGCGCGAGATGCCGCACCGCTTCCTGGCTTACAACAACGGCCTCTGTTGCACGGCGGCGGAGGTCCGGCTGGCGAAGCGCGAGGACGGCCAGATGGGGCTGGCGTGGGCGCGGGACTTCCAGATCGTCAACGGCGGCCAGACCACCGCCAGCATCTACCACGCGATGAAGAAGGAGCGGCTGAGCGTGGACGAGGTGGTGGTGCAGGTGAAGCTGACCGTGTTGAATGAGCCAGACCGGATTGGTGAACTGGTGCCGCTCATCGCCCGCTACGCCAACAGCCAGAACAAGGTCAACGCGCCGGACCTCGCGGCCAATGGGCCGTTTCATCACCAGTTGGAGCAGCTTTCGCGAACGGTCTGGGCGCCGGCCATCGGCGGCTTGGCGCGCGGCACGCACTGGTATTACGAGCGCGCCCGCGGCTCGTATCTGGACGACAAGGCCCGGCAGGCCACGCCGGCGCGGCGGCGGGAGTGGGAAAAGTCGAATCCTCCCAATCAGAAGTTCACCAAGACGGACCTGGCCAAGTATGAGCACGCCTGGCTGGGATTGCCGCACTGGGTCTGCTCCGGGGCGGAGAAGAACTTCGTCCGCTTTGCCGAGCGCATGGAGGACGACAGCGAGCCGGAGGTGAACCTGGATTACTTCCGCCACGCGGTGGCCAAGGCGATTCTCTGGCGCACGGGGGAGAAGCTGTTCGACACGCTGGAACTGGAGGGCTATTGGGCGAACAGCGTCGCCTACGCGCTGGCCTGGCTGGCGGAGAAATCCGGGCGGCGCATTGACCTGAACCGCATCTGGGCGGAGCAGCGGCTCTCACCCGCGCTGTGCGAAGCGATGAAAGAGGCGTGCCGGGAAGCTTGGGAGCATTTGAACCACCAGCAGGGCAACATCGGCGAGGCGTCCAAGAAAGCCGAGTGCTGGGAGGCGTTTCGGAAGAAGGAACTAGCGCTGACCGGCAACTGGCAGGCGGAACTGGCGGAGGCGGCGTTCGTCGCGCCGCGCTCCGAGGAGGAAGCCCTCGCCGGCACTTGGGAGAGCCTGCGGCACAAGTTCCTGGGCGACGCCCGAACCATCGAATGCCTGGAAGCCTACACGGGCCGCGAGTGGGTGCGCACGCGGCGGCGGGACATGGTGTCCTCCTACGCGGTGCTGACGTGGGACCAGTTGCGGCAGCGCCAGGGGCTGGGCATGAAGAAGATTCGGGCGCTGGTCGAGATGTTCGCCATCGCGGCGCAGGGGTAAGTGGTAATGCGTGCGCGTTCGCGTCCATCCGTGGTCCCTTTCGTGTGGTTCGTGTGGTTCGTGGTTAATCCATGCCTGACGTCTTCACCCAAGCCAAGCGTTCGCAGGTGATGGCGCGCATCCGCTCGCGCGGGAACCGGGACACGGAACTGGCGCTGGCGCGGCTGTTGCGGGCGCACGGCATCAAGGGGTGGAGGAGGCAGGTGGAAATTCGGAACGCGGAGTGCGGAGTGCGGAATTCAGTCAGTGCCGGCTCTCGTCGGCTGCTGCGGGTGAAAGTGGATTTCGTTTTCCCCAAGCGGAAGCTGGCGATCTTCGTGGACGGCTGTTTCTGGCACGGTTGTCCGTGGCACGCCACGAACCCGCGCCAGCATGCGGCCTTCTGGCGGAAGAAGCTGGCCGCCAACCGGGCGCGGGACCGGCAGGTGAACCGCGCGTTGCGGGCGGCGGGCTGGCGAGTGCTGCGCATCTGGGAACACGAACTTTCCCAAGGCGGAAGGCAGGCGGAACGCCGCAAGCAGCGCCTGCTGGCCCGCCTGTCACAGGCGCTGGCGGTCCGGGGGGGCGGCATGACTCCCGAGAGCGGTCGGCTGCGGCCGCGGGGCCGGTCCTCCGAGCGTGTTTTGGCGGGCATCCGGACCAAACTGGCTCCGGGTCCGACGACCGGTTGATGGGAACCAGCCCCCCGCCCGGCAGCGGGGCCCGGGAGGTTGAATTCTGCCATGAGACGGCGGCCAAAATTGTCGGCGATTTTTGTGGCGCGCGAAATCGCCTTTGCTATCTTTCGCGGCCTTTCGGCCGGCTCGCGGGTCGCCCTGCGGGCGTTATCGGGCCGCGATTGAGTCTGCACGACACAAGCGAATTGATTTACTTCCGGCCGTGACAGCCAAGAAGTCAACGAAGTCCAACGCAAAGCCGTCCCCGGGGCGCACGGTGGCCGCGCACAAGACGGCGCCCAAGTCCGCTCCCGCCCGCAAGGCGCCCGCGCCCAAGGCGGTCAAGGCGGCGACAGCGGCGTCCATTCTGGGATTGGCCGGTGGAGCGGGGCCGGCCAATGGCGGTGCGCCCGTGAAACCCGAGTGGGCCAAGTACTACCACAACCTGCTTGAACTCCGCGAACGGCTGACCAACCAGATGTCGGGACGGGCCAAGGAGTCCGCCGAGGAAATGGACAGTTACAGCCTGCACATGGCCGACGCCGGCACGGACAATTTCGATCGGGACTTCGCCCTGAGCCTGTTGTCGGCCGATCAGGATGCGATCTATGAAATTGATGCCGCGATCAAACGAATCCAGCGCGGCACGTACGGCATCTGCGAGCTGACCGGTCAACCCATCCCGAAGGCGCGGCTCGAGGCGATTCCGTGGACCCGCTTCACCGTGGAGGCCCAAGCGCAACTGGAGCGGGACGGCGCCCTGAAACAGCGCCGGCTGGCGTCGCTCGGTTCCGTGGACTCGGCCGGCCTGCCGGAGGTCGAGGAGGATTTGGAAGAGGAAGAGAAGCCGGTGAAGGAAAAGGAGTAGTCCCCCCATGCCCCGCGAACAAGTCATCATCGAATGCACCGAGGCACGCAAGGAAGGCAAGCCGCCCTCCCGCTACGTAACGACTCGGAACAAGAAGACGCAGACCGAGAAGGTCGAGAAGATGAAGTACAACCGTTTCCTGCGCCGGCACACCCTCCACCGCGAGATCAAGTAAGCGCCCATGCCCCGTAAAACTCATCCCGATCGGAAGGACCGCAATGGACGGTCCGGACGTCCCGAACGCCGCACGCCGCGCCCCAAGCCGAAGATTGACTTCACCGTGGACATGTTGACCCACCACAACGTCAATCTCCTCCGTCAATTCACCACCGATTCCGGTCGCATCCTGCCGCGCAAGTACACGGCGCTGCCGGCGCATTACCAGCGCCGGTTGACGAGAGCGATCAAGCGCGCACGCCAGGCTCTGCGCGCCCGTTGAGGCTGCCCCACCGCTGGCCCGGCGGCTTTTGCTTGAACCCGCCCTGCAAATAGTTTGCAGTTCGTGCCGTCGTTGCGCACGACAATGCATCCTTGGGCAGACTATCTCCTGCTGGTGTCCTCGATCGCCGCCGGCGCGGTCACGGTGTACCAGTTCAAACTGGACCGCCCGGCCCAGCTCAAGATTCTCAACGCCTTTACCGGGGGCTACCTCCTCTGCATCACCTGTCTGCACCTGCTCCCGGAACTGTATCACATTCACGGAGAGGAGCATTGGCACGACCACTCGGGGATCTGGGTGGGCTCGCTGATTCTGGCCGGCTTTTTCATCCAGATCGTGCTCGACACCATCTCGATGGGGGTGGAGCACGGGCACGCACACGATCTGGCGCACCGGCTGCCGCTGGGCGTGATTGCCGGCCTGTATCTGCACGCGTTCATCGAAGCCATGGCGCTCGGCAGCCCCGAAGGCCACCACGACCACGCGTCGCGGGACCTGCTCCTGTGGAGCATCGTGATTCACAATTACCCGGTATCGATTGCCTTTCTGGCGATCCTGTTGCGCGCGGGTCTGGATCGGCGGCGGGCGTTGACCATCCTGGGCGGTTTCGCCCTGATGGGGCCGCTGGGCATGACGCTCAGCGCCAACACCGTCCTCGCGAATCACACGCGGGAACTCACCGCGATCGTGATCGGCATCTTCATGCACATCTCGACCACGATCTTGTTTGAGAGCAGCGACCTGCACCGGTTCAACTGCGGCAAGCTGCTGGCAATTCTCATCGGCACCGGCCTGGGGGTGCTGACCGTGGTCTTCCACTGAAGTCTCCTGATGGGCACCGGACACCAGCATTGCCAGCATCGGGGCGCGAACCTGGCCGATCTGGCCGACCGGCTCCGCCAGGGCGCCCGCAAGCTGACCGGGCCAAGGCAGCTTGTTCTCGAGAGCCTCCGCCACAACCGCCATCCCCAGACACCGAAGGAAATCCACGCCGCTTTGGCGGGCCAACCGTGTGACCTGGCGACCGTGTACCGGTCCCTCAAGGTGCTGGCGGATCTGGGCATGGTGCAACGGTTCGATTTCGGGGATGGCATCGCGCGGTTTGAGTTGGTCTCCGAGGGGAGGGACGAACACCATCACCATTTGATCTGCACCCGCTGTGCGCGGGTGGTGGAACTGGACGAGTGCTTTCTCGACGAGATCCAGCGGCGGATTGCCACCGCGAATGGCTTCCGGGCGGTGACCCACAAATTGGAGTTCTTCGGCCTGTGCCCGGACTGCCAATGAACGGCGCGGCTTCCCCCGCGACCGCGCGACATTCGGATGGACAAACCGCGGCGTCCGTCCTTCAAGTATCCCGCTTTCCGGGCCCGCTGGTCCGGGCCAAGCCAGTCGCCTGATGTCATGAGCAACGACAAGAAACGGACGGCCCAACCCTCGCCCGCCGCCCCTGGGGGCAGGGGGAAGCCGTCCGCCCCCCCGCCCGCGCCGGAGAACCAGGCCGGCCCGACGCCGATCTTCCGCCGCGTGGACTGGCTGACGTTCGGAATTACGACGGCCATCACGCTGATCGCCTACCTGATCACGCTCGCCCCCGATCTCACGCTCGAGGACAGCGGGGAGCTGGCCGTGGGGTCCTACTACCTTGGCGTTCCCCACGCGCCGGGGTATCCGGTGTGGACGGTGTACACGTGGCTCTTCACGGTGTTGATCCCGTTTTCGAACGTGGCCTTCCGCGTTGCCGTTTCGTCGGCGGTCGCGGCGGCGCTCGCCAACGGCCTGCTGGGGCTGATTGTGTCTCGCGGGTCGAGCATGATCCTCGAAAGCATCCCGGACCTGAAGAACATCAAGCGGTCGTGGGAGGATGAATTGTGCTTCGTGTCCGGCCTGGTCGCGGCGCTGATGATCGGCTTCAACGGGTTCATCTGGAGCCAGGCCATCATCGTCGAGGTCTATACGTTGAGCGTGCTGTCTTACGTGGGGGTGCTCGTCTGCCTGCTGTGCTGGACGTTCCGGCCCACGCACTACCGGTACCTGTACATCGCCGGCTTCCTGTTCGGCATCTGTTTCAACAACCATCAGACGTTGATTGTCGCCGCCATGGGTCTGGAGGTGCTGATCGCCCTGGTCCGGCCGAGCCTGGGGCGGAACGCCCTGATGGTGAACTCGATCTTCTACCTGTTCGGCGTGGTTTTGATCGGCATGGATGTGCTGACGGCCTTCGATCAAAACAAGCCGCTCCTGATGATCTTCCACGCGGTGGGGCTGGGCTCGATCGCCGGCTTCGGCTATTTGCTGCATTACACCGGCCGGGTTGCCGACGAATGGCCGCCGGTGATCTGGACCTTCCTCTGTTGGATTGCCGGCGCGTCGTTCTACTTTCTGATGCCCATCTTTTCCTCGACGAACCCGCCGATGAATTGGGGCTACCCACGCACCTGGGACGGCTTCGTCCACGCCTTCACGCGCGGCCAGTACGAGAAGACCAACCCCACCAACATTCTCGAGGAGCCGTTGAAGTTCCTGCAGCAGATCTGGATGTACTTCCAGGGGGCGGCGGACGAATTCCACATCGTCTTCCTCGTCATGGCCATCGTGCCCTTCCTGTTCCTCCGCGTGCTCGCGAAGCGGGAACGGGCATGGATCATCGGCAACACGGCGATCTATGTGTGCCTGGCCTTCTTGTTGCTGATTCTGCTGAACCCCACCACCGACCGGCAAAGCCGCGACCTGACCAAGGTCTTCTTCGCCGCTTCCCACGTCACCATTGCGATGTTTCTCGGTTTCGGGCTGACGCTGCTGGGCGCGATGCTCCTCACCCACTATGAACGGGTGAGGGAGTGGGCGTTGTATGGCGGGGCAGCCGCTGCGGCGCTGGCTTTGTACTGGCTGGGAGCGGAAGTCCAAGCGATCCATGCCGATCCGGCGGCCGGCATCACCGGGTTGAGCGCGTTCTTCGGTGGGCTGGCCAGCACGTTATCCAATCTCTACTTCACCGCGCCGGTCTATTCGATCGTGGCGGCGATCTTCGTGCTCCTGCTGGTCGTTGGCTTCGTTGCGGCCATCCTCCTGCAGCGCGAGGTGATTCGCCCCGGCTTGGTGCTCGGGTTTTTTGCGGCCGTCCCGTTGTTTTCCATCGTGTCTCACTGGGCCGAAAACGAGCAGCGTGGTCACCTCTTTGGCTTTTGGTTCGGACACGACATGTTCACGCCGCCGTTTGATTTCTACCCGGAGATGACCCGGGACGCAGTACTGTTTGGCGGCACGGACCCCGGCCGGTTCTGCCCGACTTACATGATCTTCGCCGAGAGTTTCGTGGATCCGGAAGACCGCCGGGACCCGAAATTCGACCGGCGCGACGTGTACATCATCACGCAGAACGCGCTGGCGGACGCCACCTATCTCAACTACATCCGCGCCCACTACAACCGCAGCACCCAGGTGGACCCGCCCTTCCTGCGCGACATGGTGCTGTGGGCGCAGAATCTCGCCCTCAGCGGCAAGGATCGGAAGAAGAAGCTGGCGGGAGAATGGCACCGCACCAACACGCTCGCGCGGTTCATCGGCAGCTTCACGAATGTGGTTCGCCCGTTCGATGATGCCCTGATGGCTTTCGGCCAGCGGGTCGAGGACCGTCGCCGACGGGAGGGGGTTTATCCGCCCAAAGAGATTTACTGCCCGACGCCCGAGGATCTCAACAACTGCTATTACCAATACGTCACGGATGCCGCGCGCCGCAAAGCGCATGACGAAATGTATCCGAACGAGCCGCGACAACTGAAATACGGCGAGAACGTGATTCTGACGCCTGACGGGCGCGCCCAGGTGACCGGGCAGGTGGCGGTCATGTCCATCAACGCCCTGCTCACGAAGGTGATCTTTGACCGGAACCCGGGCCACGAGTTCTTTGTCGAGGAGAGTTTCCCGCTCGATTGGATGTTCCCGCATCTGACGCCGTTCGGGATCATCATGAAGATCAACCGTGAGCCAGTGCGGGAAATCACCGAGGAGATCGTCCGGCGGGATCACGAGTTCTGGACGCGCTACACGGAGCGACTTTGCGGGAACTGGATCACCTACGATACGCCGATTCCGGAAATCTGCGCCTTCGTGGAAAGGGTGTACCGCCGGGGCAATCTGCGCGGGTACACGGGGGACCCCAAATTCGTCCGCGACAGTGACGCGCAGAAGTCCTTCTCGAAGCTCCGCAACGCCATCGCCGGCATGTACGCCTGGCGGCTCGGACCGGATTGCCCGCCCGACCTGCGCCCCAAGACCGTCGAGGAATCCGACCGCATCCTGCGCGAGGCGGAATTCGCTTTCAAACAGGCGTTCGCCTTCTGCCCGTACAGCCCGGAAACGCTGAGCCGCTTTGCCAACCTGCTGATCAGTGTCAACCGGGTGGATGACGCCCTGGCACTGGCGCAGACGGCCCGCAAGTTCGACGAGCCGGGGTCGTATTCGCATCTGCTGGCGGAACAGCTTGAGCGCATGAAGAAGAGCCTCGCGGGCGCCGCCCAGGCGCAAGGGCTGGTGTCCCAGATGGAGTTGGAGTACCAGCGAAACTCCAACGACCTGAAACTCGCGTTCAACCTGGTCGGCAACTACCTCGCCTTCCAGCGGTCGAACGATGCGTTCCGCATCCTCGACGACCTCGTCGGGCGCCCGAACGCGGACGCCACCACCCTGCTCTCGGTGGCCAAGGCTTACGTCGAATTGAACCAGTACGCCCGCTCGGAGGCGGCGTTGGCCAAGCTGGTTCAGGTGATTCCGGACACGCCCGAGCTTTGGTATGACCTTGCCGGCGCGCAGGCGGCCAACGGGAGGACGGCTCAGGCGCTTGCCTCGCTGGCCAAGGCCATCAGTCTGAGTCAGGCGCGCCTGGCAACCGAACCCGGCGCCACCAACCTGCAGTCGCTGGCTGCGGGCGATCCCCGCTTCGAGGGGCTCCGGGCAAACCCCGAATTCCTCCGTCTCGTGGCGCCGAAGTAACCGCAGCCTCCCCAAGTCCCTCTGAAGTGGAGACATGTTTGGCTTTGGCCGCAAACCACCTGCCGCGGGCTCACGCCGGGAACCCGGCCCGTTCGGGCCGTATCACCTGCACGAGCTGATCAACAGCGGCGGGATGGCCGACATCTGGCTGGCCACCGACGCCGAAAAACGCGTCATCGCCATCCGGCTGCTGCACTCGGAGAGCTTCTTCGATTTCACGACGCGCAAACGGTTTCAGACCGGTTGCGAAGTGCTGTCCCGCATCCACAACCACGACTTCATCATCGGCTACCTGGGGCACGGCAAGATTGACGGTTCGCTTTACCTGGCGATGGAGTACGTCGAGGGCGCCAACCTCAAGCTGCTCATGGCTCAAAACGATCCCGTGCTGCGGGAGTACGTGGGGAACATTCTCATCGACATGGGCAAGGCGTTGGAGCACGTCCATGAGAGCGGCTTCATGCACCTGGATTTCAAGCCGGAAAACGTTCTCGTGAGCCGCAACGGCAACGTGCGCCTGGTGGACTTCGACCTCGCCCTCCCCAAACCGGAGGTCCCGAAGAAACTCGACAAGAACCCCGGCACGCCGACCTACATGTCGCCCGAACAACTCCTGCGGGAGCCGGTGGATCATCGCGCCGACATCTTCGCCTTTGGCGTCGCCGCCTACGAATTGCTAACCTTCGAAAAACCCTTCCCGGGCGATTCGCCGGACGAGGTCCTCCGCCGGCAGTTGGACCGGGACATTGACTTTCGCCGACCGCGGGAAATCAACCCCGACATTCCGGTGGCCGTGGAACGCATCATCCTCAAGTGCATCGAACGGGATCCGGACAAACGCTATCCGTTCATGAGCGTCGCTCTGCGCGATCTCGAGTTCGCGCTGTACCTCTGACGGCCCGCGCTGTGGCGCGGCGTTGCCAACTCGGGCCCGGCCGCTACCTTGCCGGCATGCAACCCGGCATTTCGGTGGATCTCGAGCGCGATTGCCCGGCCGTCCAGATCCCGGCAGGCAACACGGTGGTACTGCCAGCGGGCACCGTGGTGGAAATCACGCAGAATTTGGGCGGCTCGTTGACGGTGCGCGCCCTCGATGGCCTGTTCCAGATCGCCGGCCAGGACGCGGACGCCCTCGGGCTGGCGCCCTTCACCGCCGAGGAGATGAAGTCGCGTCCGCAACCCGGCGAACCCGTGGACGAGCAGATGGTTTGGGACGCCCTGCGCGAGTGCTACGACCCGGAAATCCCGGTCAACATCGTTGACCTCGGCCTGGTGTACGACCTCGCGATCGAGCGGACCGACGCCGGCACGGCCAACGTCGCCGTCAAAATGACCCTCACCACGCAGGGTTGCGGCATGGGACCGGTCATCGCCCAGAATGCGCGCGACCGCATCGCCGCCCTGCCCGGCGTGGCGTCCGCCACGGTGGAGACGGTCTGGGATCCGCCTTGGCACCCCAGCATGATCAGCCCGGAAGGCAAGCGCCGGCTGGGAATCGAGTAACGGCCCGCCCGCCGTCCACCATCCCCCAATGAAGTTCGCCATCTGCAACGAAATCTTCCAAGGCTGGAGGCTGGACGACACCTTCACTTTCGCCGCCCGGACCGGTTACGACGCGGTCGAAATCGCGCCGTTCACCATCGCCAATCACGTCACTGCAATCGCGGCGCCGGAACGTCAACGCATCCGCCAATCCGCTGCCCGCGCGGGGCTCGCGATCTCGGGCATTCACTGGGTCCTCGTAAAAACGGAGGGCCTGTACCTGACGCATCCGGACGAATCCGTCCGCCGGCGAACCGCCCGCTATTTCGTGGACCTCACCGATTTCTGCGCCGACCTGGGAGGGCGCTTCATCGTTGTGGGCTCGCCCAAACAGCGGAGCCTGCCCGACGGTGTCACCGTCGCGGATGGCCGTCAGTGGACCTTGGAGGTATTCCGCGACGCCGTGAAGCGCGCCGAAGACCGTGGGGTGACGATCTGCCTGGAACCGTTGGCGCCGGTGGAGACGAACTTCATCAATACTGCCGAGGACGCCATCCGCCTGACCCGCGAACTCAACTCGCCGGCGCTCAAAATCATCCTCGATGTCAAGGCCATGTCTTCAGAGGCGAAACCCATCCCGCAGATCATCCGGGACTCGTGGCCGCACTTCGCCTATTTCCACGCCAACGATCCGAACCTGAAGGGCCCGGGCTTCGGCGACATGGACTTCAAGCCCATTGCAGCGGCGTTGCGCGAGGTGGGATACGACGGCTTCGTGTCGGTCGAGGTCTTCAACTTCGACGAGGGGCCGGAGGTCATTGCCACCCGCAGCCTTGCCTGCCTGCGGGCGGCGTTCACTCCGTAGAAATCGCCGAAAAGGTCCTGCTGATCGCTCCTTGATCAGTTTTCCCCCTCGTCAACGCCCACGCTTCCGCCCCAACAACAGGGTTTCCAAGGGGGCGTGGCTTTCAAAAACCTGCTGCCGGGCGGGGGCGGCGTTTTTGGCGGTAGTTGTGACCTTCAACCCGTTGAGTCTCCACCAACCACAAGCCACGCCTTGCACCCGCTGCCGCCGGCCCCAACCTGGCGAACGCCGATGACGCGGAAGGCAACTCAACCCCGACCACCGCGGGAGAAATCCCGGATACGGCAACGCCATCCGAATCTTCTCGGCTCATCACTGCGCAGTGGGCAGAAGAGCCGACTCGTGTTTCGTCCGGACTTCAGGTCGTGGCTTTCCGCGACTGGTCTTCCCGGAGGAACTTACCCAGCCGCGACGTCAGGCCGGTGAACTTCGCGAGACCGGGAGCTTGATCGCTTGGTTGATGGCCATCACGCCGCCAAGCAGGTTGAACACGCGCATATCACGGGCGGGCAGTTCCTGCATCAGCCTCGCCACCCCGCGCTGCGCGGGATAGTGCTGCAGCGATTCGAGGATGTACGCGTAGGCCTCGGAGTTGCGCGCGAAGACCCGGCCAAACCCCGGCACCAGCCAGCGCAGGTAGGCAAAATAGACCGAGCGCCACCCCGGCCGGTCCGGCTTGCCGAAATCCAGCACCAACAACCGTCCGCCCGGCTTGGCGACCCGCCACATTTCGCGCAGTCCGTCCGCCACGCCGGCGAGATTCCGCAATCCGTAGCTGATGGTTACTGCGTCAAACGTGTCGTCCGCGAAGGGAATGTGCAGCGCATCGCCCTGAACGAAAACGACCTTCGACTCCGGACCCCGAGCCCGCCGGCGTTGCCGTGCAACCGCCAACATCGGTTCGCTGAAGTCCAACCCCACGACTGCGGCACCGGCGGCAGCAAGCCGGAACGTGACGTCACCGGTGCCGCAACAGAGGTCCAGCATGACCTTCCCCGGTCCGGGGGCGGCGAGCTTGACCAGACGACGCTTCCACCAGCGATGCAGCCCGAAGCTCTGGAGGTCGTTGAGAAAATCGTAGCGTTTCGCGATGCCGCCGAAGAGGTCCCGCACTCCCGCTGCCCGCCCCTTGCCCGGCTGGTAGAAAACATTGCCCACTCGCCGCCGAAAGTAGAAACACCGAAACTCCCCCGCAAGGAAACCGACCGGCC
>CALJWR010000152.1 GCA_937976685.1 uncultured Verrucomicrobiae bacterium | reverse complement strand
GTTGCGGAGGAGGTCATGTCGGCGGAGTTACGTCATGTGTACCTCGGGCATCTCAGCCGCGATTGCAATCGTCCGGAACTGGCCCACGCGGTGGTGAGCCAGCGCCTGGAGCAAATCGGCGCCACGCACCTCCGGGTGGAGACCACCTCCCAGTACACACCCAGCCCGACGCTGGCCCTGGCTTGAATCGCAAAGGTGAACAAGGCCGAAAGAGACTCGCCCGCGCGGGTGACTCGCCGCTTCGCCCGGTCGAGCGAAAGCGGCCCAAGGGGAGGCGGGGGAGCAGTTCGATCGGCCAACCGGCGAGCCCCACGCTCGCACGCCGCACGCACGGGCTGACTCTTTAGGTCAGGCTGCTCCAAATGGGCTTCGTCAGCTCGTTCGTGTTGGCGGCGGCCATCTGACAGGACGCCCCGGGCGAGAGGCGTGTCGGCCCGGCGGTCACGCTCGGTCAGATCTGTCCTGCGGGGTCAGTTGGTCCGGCGCGAGCGTCGTGAGAATGCAACCCTCCCGGCAAGAGGGCTCGCCGCGGGACGGGCATGGCTCCTGCTTGAAAGGGGCGCGAACCGGTTGGGTCGCGCTTAAGGAAGTCACGATTCTGCGGCGCGGCTGACCGCCGGGGTCTGCGTTTGACACGCCGTTTTAGCGACCGCTACGATGCTCGCGTCGTTCCGCCAACCCCGGTCAGAGCGGCAAGCGTAGATTACAGGAATCCAAAGTGGCAGCCAGAGACGACTACTTGCTCGACAGCCTTCTCGAGATGGGCTACGTGACCGACGATCAGTTGGCCCCCATCCGGGCGGAGGCGGACGCCACCGGGGAAGGCGTCGTGGATACGCTGGTGGCCAAGGGCATCCTGAGCCCGACGGTCGTTTCGCAAGCCAAGGCCACCCATTTCGGGGCCGAGTTTGTTCAACTGGCCGAATTGCGCCTGAGTGACGACGTGATTTCGTCGGTGCGCCGGGATGTTGCCAAGCGCTTCAACGTGGTGCCCGTCCGCAAGGAGGCAAACGGGGTCGTGGTGGCAATGGCCGATCCGTCCGACCTCGACACGCTCGACGGTCTCCAGCACGCCCTGAACACCGAGATCATCCCGGCGGTGGCATCGCCGGAGGACATCGAGGCCGCCATCAACCGTTACTACGGCGGCGCCGCCCGCGAGGACTCCGTCGGCAAGATGTTGCAGGAGATCACGGAGGGCGAGGTCGAGGTCAGCGCGGTGAAGGCGGGCGGGATGGAGGACGGCGCGACGGTTGAGGCGGATGCGCCGATGATCAAACTGGTCAATCAGATCATCGTGGACGCGTTCAAGATGCGCGCGTCGGACATCCACCTCGAGCCACTGGCGAAGCGGTTCCGTGTGCGGTACCGGATTGACGGCATGCTGCACGAGGTGAAGAGCCCGCCCAAGCGGCTCCAAGCCTCGGTGATTTCCCGCCTCAAGATCATGTCAAACATGTCCATCGCGGAACGGCGCATTCCGCAGGACGGTCGTATCCAGGCGCAGGTGGGCGGCAAGACCATTGACTTGCGCGTGTCCTGCCTGCCAACGACGCACGGCGAAAGCATCGTCATGCGTATTCTGGACAAGGAGGGCCTCAAGCTGGGCCTGGCGGAACTGGGTTTCCTCTCGGACGACCAGCAGACGTTTGAGCGGTTGATCAGCCTGCCGGACGGCATTCTGCTGATCACCGGCCCCACCGGTTCGGGCAAGACCACCACGCTGTACGCGGTGCTGAATTACATCAACCGCCCGGACCGCAAGATCATCACGGTGGAGGACCCGGTCGAGTACGTGCTTTCCGGCATCAACCAGGTCCACGTCAACGAAGCCGTGGGCCTGACGTTCGCGGCGGCCCTGCGCTCGATGCTCCGCCAAGCCCCGAACGTGGTGATGCTGGGGGAAATCCGCGACCTCGAAACGGCCACCATCGCTATCAACGCCTCCCTGACCGGTCACCTGGTGTTCTCCACCCTGCACACCAACGACGCCCCCAGCGCGGTCACCCGCTTGATTGACATCGGGGTGAAGCCGTTTCTCGTGGCCTCTTCGGCGCGTTGCCTGATGGCCCAGCGCCTGGTGCGCAAGGTGTGCAAGCAGTGCGCCGCGCCGTACGAGCCGACCGAAGCCGAAAAGAAGGCGTTGAAGTTCGACTCGGCCAAGCTGGCCGCCGCGACCATCCGGAAGGGCAAGGGCTGCTCGAACTGCAACAAAACGGGCTATCGCGGGCGCTTTGGTGTCTTCGAGATCTTCGTGATTGATGACGAAGTCCGGAAGCTCATCTACGAAAAGGTCTCGGCCACCGTCCTGAGAAATCGGGCCCGGGAGATGGGCATGCGCAGTTTGCGCGAGGACGGAGCCCGCAAGGTACTGGCCGGACTGACCACCCCGGAGGAAGTGATTCGCGCGACCGTGCTGGACGCCGACTAGCCCGGTCCAATCATCATGGTTTGAGACATTTTATCCCTGGCTTGCGATGTCATACTCAATGTCTGATCTGTTGCAGTTGGTCGTTCAGGAGAACGCGGCCGACCTGCACATCCGCGTGGGCGTTCCGCCGGTCATCCGCCTGCACGGCACGCTCCACAAAGTCGAAGGCCCGGTCCTGCGGCCCGAAGACACCGAGGAGTTGATGCGGACAATCACGTCCGAGGACAACATCCAGCACGTTCGCGAGCGCGGGGGCGCGGACTTTGGCTTTGCCTTTGGCGAGCTGGCGCGGTTCCGCGTCTCGGTGTTCAAGGAAAAGGGCAACTTCGGGATCGTCGCCCGCCAGATTCCCTCGAAATTGCTCACCCTCGAGCAATTGGGCATCCCGCCATCCGTCCGCGAACTGCTCTACAAGCCGCGCGGACTGGTGTTGGTGACCGGCCCGACCGGATCGGGCAAAACCACTTCACTGGCCTCGATGATCAACATTATCAACGAGGAACGCGACGACGCCCACATCATCACCATCGAGGACCCGATCGAGTACTACCACAAACACAAGAAAGCCGTCATCACGCAGCGGGAGATCAACGTGGACGTGCCGAATTTCGCCGAGGCCCTGCGGCGCGCCCTGCGGCAGGACCCGGATGTCATCCTGGTCGGAGAAATGCGTGACCTCGAGACGATTGACGCGGCCATCACGGCCGCCGAGACGGGCCACCTAGTGTTCGGCACCCTCCACACCACCGGCGCCGCGAAGACGATTGACCGGGTGGTGAACGCCTTCCCGGTGAACCAACAGGAGCAGATCCGCATCCAGCTTTCCACCGTGTTGCAGGCGGTGATCTCGCAGTTGCTCCTGCCGCGCAGCGACAAACCCGGGCGCGTGGCGATCTTTGAGATCATGATCAACACCCCGTCCATCGCCGCGCTCATCCGCGACAACAAGACCTTCCGCATCCAGTCGGACATCCAGACCGGCGCCAAGTACGGCATGGTGACGCTCGACTCATTCCTGCTCGAAAAATACCAGGCCGGCATGATCTCGCAGGAGGAGGTCATCACCAAGGCGCAGGATCCCACCACCATCCTGCAAAAACTCCAGGAATTGGAGGCCGGCCGGACGTTGGAAGAAGCCGGCCGTCGCTGAGCCATGATTGACCTCGCGAACCAACCCCTGCTCGCGTTGATCCGGGACCGCGGCCTGATTGA
>CALJWR010000151.1 GCA_937976685.1 uncultured Verrucomicrobiae bacterium | reverse complement strand
CGCCGTCCCTCCCCACACCTCCAGTTCCAGCACGTTCAAGACGCCGACGAACCGCGCGACAAACTCGTTGGCCGGGTTTTCGTACACGTCGCGCGGTGAGCCCAACTGTTCGAGCCGGCCGCCGGAAAAGATGACGATCCGGTTGGACACCTCCATCGCTTCTTCCTGGTCGTGCGTGACGAACAAGGTCGTCATATTGAGGTCCTCGTGCAGTCGCACCAGCCACTCGCGCAGTTCCTGGCGGATCTTGGCGTCCACCGCGCCGAACGGCTCGTCGAGGAGCAACACGCTGGGCTTGGGCGCCAGAGCCCGCGCGATGGCCACCCGCTGGCGTTGCCCGCCCGACAACTGATGCGGGTACCGGTGGTCAAGGCCTTCGAGCCCGAACAACTTCAGCAATTCGCCGACGCGCGCCGCAATGTCCCGGCGCTTCCATCTTTTCACCTTGAGCCCGAACGCAATGTTCCGAAACACCGTCATGTTCTTGAACAGCGCGTAGTTCTGGAACACAAAGCCGATGTTGCGTTGCTGCACCGGGATTTCGTTCATCCGCTGCCCGCGGATCACGATGTCCCCCTCGGTCGGCATCTCAAGGCCGGCGATCATCCGCAACACGGTCGTCTTGCCGCCACCGCTGGGTCCCAGCAGGGCGACCAGTTCCCCTTCGGCCACCTCGAACGACACCCGTTTCACCGCCGTAACGGCGCCGAACTGCTTCGAGACGTTTTTCAGGACGATGCTCATGAACGGCCGGAAAGACTGTTAACCACCTCGCGGGCGGGCGGGCGGCTCCGTCACGGGGGCCGCTTGGGCGCGGGCGAACTCGCTGTTCTGCCGCCATTCCAGCCACGTTTTGACCGCGAGGGTCAGCAACGCCAGCAACGCCAGCACGCTTGCGACCGCGAACGCCGCCTGGGCGTTGTACTCGTTGTACAGCTTCTCGACCCGTAGCGGCATCGTGTCCGTCAGTCCCGCGATGTGTCCGGAGACCACCGACACCGCGCCGAATTCGCCCATCGCGCGCGCGTTGCACAGGATGATGCCATACACCAGCCCCCACTTCACCGAGGGCAGCGTCACGCTCCAGAAGGTCCGCCACCCGCCGGCACCCAGGGTCAACGCGGCTTGCTCCTGCTCGGAACCCGTCGCCTGCATCACTGGAATCAGTTCCCGCGCCACGAACGGGAAGGTGACAAACACCGTGGCGATCACGATGCCGGGCAGGTCGAACACAATCTGGATGTCGCGGTCCAACAGCCACGGCCCCAGGTAGCCCTGTAATCCAAACAGCACCACGATCATCAGCCCCGCCACAACCGGGGACACGGCAAACGGCAGGTCAATCAGCGTGATCAGCAGCGACTTGCCGCGAAACTCGAACTTCGCGATCGCCCAGGCTGCTGCCAGGCCAAAAACGACATTCAAGGGAATGCACACCGCTGCAACCGTCAGCGTCAGCCGAAAGGCGTGCAGCGAATCGGGATGGGCCAGGGCGTCCCAGTACGCCGCCCAGCCCTTCGCGAGGGCCTGAACAAAAACGTTCGCCAGCGGCAGAAACAACAGCACGGTCGTGAACGTCAGCGCCACCGCCGTCAGCAGCCAGCGCACCCAGCGCGGATCCTCTGATCCGCGCCGCGAGGCCTGCGTCGTGGGCTTGGTTGTGGCTCGGGGCGTGGCGCTCATGTCAGGCGTTGAAACGGTGCGTCCAGCGTTCGAGGCGATTGATGGCTGCCAGCAGGAAAAAGGAGAACACCAGCAGCACGACCGACAGGGCGATCGCCCCGGCGTAATCGTATTCCTCCAGCTTCGTCACGATCAGGAACGGCGCAATTTCCGTCTCGTAGGGGATGTTCCCCGAAATGAAGACGATGGAGCCGTACTCGCCAAGGCCCCGCGCGAAGGCAAGGGCCACGCCGGTGGTCAGCGCCGGCAGCAGCACGGGGGCCACCACGCTAACAAAGGTCCGCCCACGTCCGGCGCCCAGCGTCGCGGCGGCTTCCTCCACATCGCGCTCGAGGTTTTCCAAAACCGGCTGAAGGGTGCGCACCACGAACGGCAGGCCCACAAACGTGAGCGCGATCACCACTCCCAGGGGCGTGAAGGCCCCTTTGATGCCCAGCGGCACTAGGAATTGCCCGAGCCAGCCATTGGGCGCGAAAATGTTTGCGAGGGTCAAGCCGGCCACGGCGGTCGGGCAGGCGAACGGAAAGTCCACCATCGCGTCCACCAATCTCCGCCCGGGGAATTCGTAGCGCACCAGCACCCAGGCGAGAATCGTGCCGAACACTGCGTTGATGAGAGCACCGGCCAGCGCCGCGCCGAAACTCAACCGGTACGCCGCCAGCGCGCGCTCATCGGTCGCCAGCTCCCACAGATCGCCCCAGGGCATCTGCAACGTCCGCAGAAACAACCCGCCAATAGGAATGAGCACAAGCAACCCCAGGTAAAACAGGGTGTAGCCCATCGTCAGGCCGAAGCCCGGCAGCACGTTGAACCGCTTTTCAGGCATTGTGATGTCTCACCGTTTGGCTCCGTCAGGCTACCCGGCCGGCGGAAGCTTGCTCAAGCCCCGTTCCGAGCCACTGCCCCGGGCGCGGGGACCCGGTCGCCCACCAAACAGACCCCGCGTCCGGTAAGATCCTGGGTGGCACCGGTTGCGCGGGGGCGCGCCGCTGCGCGGGGATCAGCCCCTCGCCGCTTGTCGGGCATCAGCCGCGTGCGCTACATACCTGCCAGCGCAATGAAGCCAGCCCGGACTCCAGCCAACCCAGATGTCGAGCGCACCTTGCGACTCCGGCTCGGGCTGGTTTCCAGCCTCCTGACCGGCATTTGGATGACCGGCCTCCAAGCCGCCCAGACACCGCCCCTAACGCTGTCACCCCGACCCACTTGGACGGTCGAAGGCGATCCCGAGTCGCCGGGCTTCGCGGCCATCGTTGCGCCGGCAGGAGACGTGAACCGCGACGGCTGCGCGGACGTGTTGGTAGGACATCTCGGGCAAGGGGGCCGCTCCGGTCGGGTGCTGGCGTACTATGGATCCACCAATGGGCTCCCGTCCGCCCCGTCCTGGATTGGACGCGCACCCGACGACCGGCGCGACCACTCTTTCGGCGCGTTCGCGGCGGGGGGTGGCGACGTTAACGGCGATGGTTACGACGACATCGTTGCCAAGAGCGATGCCAGCCGTGACGTGCCAGCGCCACGCGTGGACGAACTCTATTTATTCCCGGGTTCGGCCACGGGACTGGTGAGCCGGGTGGCGTGGCGCTTCAGGGCACCCCACTTCGCTCCCGGCGGCATCCATACCGCTGGACGCGCCGGGGACGTCAACCGTGACGGCGACGGTGACTTCTTCGTCGTGGCCAGCCCGGAAACTGGCGGCACCACGCTGCTGCTGCTGTTTCATGGTTCGACGAACGGTCCGGCCAGCGAACCCGCCGCCCAGTGGCATTTTGCCGAATCGCACCCCAATGCGCGCGTCCGCGCCGCGGCGGCGGGGGACATCAATCAGGATGACTTCGATGACCTGATCGTCGGCGATCTCTTCTGGTCGGACGGCCGGGGGAGGTCGGGCCGGGTGCTCGTCTTCGCTGGCTCAACCAACGGGCTTCGGCCCGAACCGCTCTGGACCGCGAGCCTCCCGCGGGATGCTTCGCACTTCGCGCGCGAAGTCCATGAGCAGTCCCTCGGGCACAGTGTGACGGCCGGCGACTTCAACGATGATGGCTTCCTCGACGTCGTTGCCGGCGCGCTCCACGGCGAGCACCATGACTACTACGATGGATTGGTCTTCGCGTGGCGCGGCTCGCTTGCCGGCCCGGCAACTCACCCCTGCTGGCGGAAGGAGGGCAACAGCATGAAAGCCGTGTTCGGCTGGGAGGTCAGCACCGGTGACCTGAACGGGGATGGCTTCGCGGACCTCGCCGTGGGCGCGCCGGGATTCTCGATGGGCGCCGCCTATTCCAGCGCGGTCTTCGTGTTTCACGGTTCCGACCGCGGCCTCCTTGACCAACCGGCGTGGTCCTTTGGCGGTGGGCCGGGCAAGCACACGATCGGCTCGAACTTGGATTTCGTCGGCGATGTGAACGGCGACGGCTTCGCCGACCTGCTGGTGGGCGACCACGATTTTCAGCACAACCAGAAAGTCGTAGGTCGGGCCTTGGTCTTCTACGGCGATCCCGCCGGGCTGGCGAATTCAGCCGGGCTCTCGTTGACGAAGCCCCTGCTCACCACCTTGCAACAAATCCACGACCATACCCCGTTCGGCTGGAAGCTCGGCGGCGCCGGGGGCTTGCTGACGGGCACGGAGGGCTTCTTCGTCGCCTGGCGCCGGGCGCTCAGCCGGCTGCGAGCCAGCGAACGGGCGGCGGCCCGCGCGGCGGAACGCGAGCGGTTGGCGCGTGACATCCACGACCAGCTCGGCGCGAATCTGGGCGAGATCGCCCTGTGGACCGAACTCACCACCAACGCGCCGTTGCTGCCGGAGTCGCTCAAGGCCCCGGTCGCGCGTATTTTTCAAAGCGCCCGGACCACGCTCGAGAGCATCAGCCGCCTGGTCTGGACCCTGGACTCCGCGCACGACTCGTTGGAGGAATTCGCCGGGCACCTGACCGCCACCGCCGAGCAGTTCCTCGAAGCCGCCGGCCTCCTGTTCATGGCGGACCTCCCCAATCCGCTGCCGACGCTGGCCCTGCCTGCCGACACCCGGGATCACCTGGACATGATGACCAAAGAAGTCCTGCGCAACGTCGTGCAACACGCCGAGGCGAGGACCGTGACGCTTCAGCTTCGCATCGAAGCACGACAACTCCATCTACGTATCAGCGATGACGGCCGCGGCTTTGCCGCCGACTCGCCGCACCCCAAACAGCACGGCGCGACGAAAGCGCATGGCCTGCGCAACCTCAAGGCCCGGGCCAAAGCCCTCGGCGGGCGACTGGAAATCGTGTCGTCACCCGGACGGGGCACCGCGGTGAGGATCGTTGTGCCGCTGTCCAAGACGTGACCCATGGCAGCAGCTCTCGGAGCTCCGGGATCCGGGGGGTGTGGACGTTCACGTCTGCGGTCCGCGACTTCGACTGGCTTTACCGCCGGCCTCCCGCGAATCGCCCTCGAGGTCATCAGTACCCGTACCGCCGGTCTCCGGACCGGTCAGTAGGGCCGGTCTCCGGACCGGCATTGGTGCCGACCGGTAGGTCGGCGATACCTGCCGGCAAGAATGCCGGCGCTACAAGCTGACGAGACGCGCGGCGGTATCGTAACGCCGGCTTTCCAGCGGCCCTGAAGTTCCCCAGCAGGTCCGCGGCGTGAACCGGCACGCTGCCGCCAGTTCCGCCTATACCGAAAATACGCCGATTTCTGGGTTGACCCGTCGGACGTGAGCCGGCGAACTCGCCCGGGAGCGAGATGCCAGTTACCGTTGCCATCGTCGAGGATCACGCGGGTTTTGCCGAAGGCATCCGCCTCCTTTTGGACCAATCCGGCGAGTTCACCTGCGTGGCGATCTGCCCGTCCGCGGAGCGCGCTCTCGCCACCCTCCCGGCCCTCAAGCCCGACATTGTCCTCGTGGACATCGGACTGCCCGGGGCTTCGGGCAGCGAGCGCGTCCGCAACCTGGCGCCCCTCCTGCCGGCGACCGTGTTCATGATTTTGACCGTCGCCGACGACTACGAGCGCATCTACCAAGCTCTCAAGGCGGGTGCGACGGGTTACCTGCTCAAGCGGTCAACGGGGGCGGACGTGCTGGCCGCCCTGCGGGAACTGCGGGCCGGCGGCTCCCCGATGTCCGGCGGCATCGCGCGCAAGGTGATCGCCGCGTTTCGCGAGTTTGCGCCCTTGCCCGACGGGGTGGATTCGCTCTCACTGCGCGAGCGGGAGGTGTTGGAGGGGCTGGCGACCGAAGCGGGCTACAAGCAGGTGGCCGGCCGGTTGGGCGTCAGCTACGGCACCGTTCACACCCACGTCAACCGCATTTACAAGAAATTGCACGTCCACTCGCGCGCGGCAGCCGTGCGGAAACTCAAGCTGAGCCGCTGAGCGCCGCGCGAAGTTCGGGACGCGACGCCCGTGACACCGGCGGCCCGCAGGTGCCCCCCCCAATCAGTCAGCCGCTTCCGTGTCGCTGAAGAGCCGGTCGCGTGGGTCCGAGGCGAACCAACCAGCCCACGAGAACGGTTCCAGTTTCAGCGCTTCGAGCGTTGCCGAGGCCGCTTGCAGCGGCCAACCAGTCGGTCCCAGCCCGCGCAGCGGGACGTCTTGAGTGTCGGCAGAAAATAGACAGGGCGGAGGGTTGCCCTACGCCCCAGCGATTCGGGTAACCTCCCGCCCGTGCGCGGTAACTCATTTCAGATTCCCGCTCGCGTTGCTCGCCCACGCGGACGAACAACCGACCGTACTCGCCTGACTTCTGCCAACCCGTTGCCATCCATGAAGACCACTTGGTTCAGCCTCCTCGCTGTCGGCGCCCTGTATTTCACGGCATACGCCGACACCCAGACTTTCAACATCGCTATCGGGGACACGGTGAGCGACGGGGTGCCGGAGGCGGGCGCGGGAAACATCGAGCAGCCGGGGTCCAGGGACATCTACTTGTTTGACGCCACAGCCGGTCAGACGGTGTACCTGCAGCGGCTGGCGGGGAGTTGGCCTCTCTATTGGGGCCTCTACGATCCGGACGGGGAGCAGCGCGCTGAGACTTGGTTGGACTTCGATCTGGGTCGCAGCGACCTGACGAAGACCGGGACGTACCGGATCGAGGTATGGGCCAGCAATAGTGTGGGTACTGGCACGTATAGTTTCAGAATCAATGGCCTGCGACCACCCGAAGGCGGCGACGATGTGGCGGCGACGGTGAAGGGCAAATCGGTCAACCTGCCCATCCTCCGGCTGCTGGCCAATGACACTGATCCCGATGGCGATCCGGTCTCGTTCGGCGGTCTGCCTTCAGCCGCCACCAGCCAGGGCGGCTCGGTCTTGGTGGTCGGCGATGCGGTCCGGTATCGGCCGCCCACGGGTTTCACAGGGGATGACACGTTCTCCTACCGGATCAACGATAGTTTCGGGAACTCGGCGACGGCCACGGTGACGGTTTACGTTCGGGACTCCTCGCAGCTTGGTCACAACACCATCGCGTTGGTCGTCAACCCGGACGGCAGCGTGGACGTCACGTTGGCTGGCATCCCGGGCCGGAACTACCAAGTCTGGGGCGCCTCGGCGGTAACCGGTCCTTGGACCAATCTCGGCACCGCCACGGCAGATGCGCACGGCGTGGTCCACTTCACGGACACCACCGCCAGCGGTGCGCCAGCACGTTTCTATCACCTGGCGAACCCGTAGCATGGATCATTCACTTGGAGCATCCCAACCGAAATCTGACATGAAAACTGCCTCCCTTCTCCCGCTCTGTGCGGTCGGTCTGGTCGTTCTCGCCCTCCCGGCGCGGGCCTCCCTCGCCTTCTCGCACCAATTCAAGGACGTGAACCTGGTGATCCCGGACGGCAACGCCGTCGGCGTCAGCGACACCCGGAATCCGGCCTTTGCCTCGTGGCCCATTCAGGAGGTGCAAGTGACCCTCGAGATTGTCGGCGGATATACCGGCGACCTCTACGCGCAACTCATCCACAACGGTACCTCCGCCGTGCTGCTCAATCGTCCTGGCAAGCGCGCCAGCGACCCGCTCGGCTATGCGGACAGCGGCCTGAACGTGACGTTCAGTGACGGGGGTGCGAACGGGGAGGTCCATGTGTACCGGTTGACGCTCGGCGGCAGCCACGCGACGCCGTTGGCCGGACCGCTGACGGGCACCTGGCAGCCGGACGCGCGGACGGCCGATCCCGCTTCCGTGGTGGACACCAGCCCGCGGACGGCGTTTTTGAACGGGTTTGTGGGCGGCACTCCGAACGGCGCGTGGACCCTGCACGTGGCGGATCTGAGTCCGGTGGGAGAAGCCACGCTGAAATCGTGGACGCTGCACGTCACCGTCGTGCCGGAACCGGGCGAAATGGGCTTGGGGTTTGCGCTGGCCTTGCTGGGCTGGGCGGCGTGGCGGCGGGGCAAGAAGACCTCGGGGTAAAGCCCTCACCAGCCGGTGCCGAGATCACGGAGAGCCGCCGAATCTTGAGGTTGCTGCCAGGGACGGTGCGAGCCTGAGGGGCGCAGAGCCGTTTCGCGGAGGAGGCAGAGGGGCAGGCCAAGGCCTTGTGGTGGGCCCGAGTTGGTTCTGTCACGGGCCGGGAGATGCGCGGGCAAGGGTGCCCTTGCGCCTCTTGGTTGTACTCGCCGCGTGCTGCTGCCCACGGCGGGGGCGGAAACCGGCCGTGCGGCCTTCCAACTTTCCCGTGGCCGGGCCGGTTTCGTCGGCAGGGCTGAGAGCGGTTCGGAAACCCCCTTGTCGTGCGTTTCGGCCGACGCGAAGCAGCGCAACGGAAGGCGAAGCCCGACCAGGTGGATCCAGGCGTCGGCACTGGACTGGGTGCGCTCGGGGTTATGCACGAAACGCCGATGGCGCATCCGCCAGCCAAGGGTCCGCTCTACCACCCGGCGGCACGGCAGCACGGCAATGCCGCAGCCCTGATCCGAGCGTTTGATCACCTGGACCTTGAGTTGGGGCCAAGGTGCCCGGACCCAACCCGCGAAGGCGTCGGCGGAAAACCCGCCAGCGACCCGGAGTTGACCCAAGCGCGGGAATCGTTCGGCGATGCGGCCCGGCACCGCGTGTCCCCCTGCGCACGCTCCGGGCAACTGGCCGGCGCGGTGCAGCAGCCCCAGGATGCCCCCAGCCGGTACCGCTTGCAGTCCTCGATCGGCTAGCCCGCGTCCTACTCCACTTCACCGCATGCTCGTATGACTCGACGCTCTGGCGGTCCAGAATCGCCGTACTGGGTGGCGGGTGTCGGCACCCGGCTCGGCGCACGCAGACCCGAAGCGCGTCCGGAATAGCCGCCCAGAGGCGGGCCTGTGCCCACTTGCTTCCTTGGTTTCCCGGTGTGACTGGGGCAATGGCACTCTTGGCGTGACGAAGCGCTCTTCGCTCCGCCGCGGGTTGACAGTCACTTCTGGCGGACCGCGGGGGTCCACTCCGCGTTCCGCGTGCCCGCCCGCAGGCCAGCTCCAAAAACGAAACCGCCGGATCATTTCGATGACCCGGCGGTCGTGGAATCGGTGAGCGCCTGAAGATCCCGCGAACTGGCGCTATTCGTTCACCAGTCGGTAGAAGCTCATGGCCGCCGAGCCGATCGGGATTTCGATCGTGGTGGGACCATTGCTCAAAACGACCACGCCGACACCCGACTCGGCCTGCCACTGAACGAGGTTGGTCGAGCCGAGGACCCGCCAGCGCGAGCCGGCCGCGCCAGTCGCGGTCAAGATGAGTTTTCCACCTTGAACGCCGGTGGCTTGCAACAGCGGTGGCGTTGCGGCGGACACGGAGACCGTGGCGGTCTGACTGTCAGCCGAGCCGCGCTCATTGCTGACGCGCACCCAATACTCGGTCGTTGCGTTGAGCGGGGCGGTGGTGAACGTGGCGGAAGTTGCACCGGCGATGGGATCACCGGTCGCGCCGGAGGATCCCCGATACCACTGATAGGTCAAGGGCGGTGTGCCGGCCGCTTCCACGGACAATGTGGCCGTCTGACCCGCGTTGATCGTCTGATTCTCCGGGTGCTTGGTGATGGTGGGCGGGCCCGGGGTGACGGTGATGGTCGCCGTGACGCTGTTGGCAGCGCCGCCCGGGTTGCTCACGCGCACCCAGTACCGGGTGGTCGTGCTCAACGCTGGAGTGGTGTAGGAAGCCGAAGTGGCGCCTGCGATGGGGTTTTCCGTCGTGCCGGCCGTTCCCACGAACCATTGGTAACTGAGCGGCCTGCTGCCGGTTGCCTCGACGGTCATGGTAGCCGTCTGCCCCGCAACGATGGTTTGGCTGGCAGGGTGCCGGGTGATAAACGGCGCCACTGGGGCGACTGTGATTGTGGCCGCTTCGCTATCGGCGGTGCCGCCGGCGTTGCTGACGCGAACCCAGACCAGGATCGTGTCTTCGAGCGGCGGGGTCGTGTACGTCGCTTCAGTGGCTCCCGCAATGGGGTTGCTGGTATCGCCGGTTGGGCCGATGTACCACTGGTACGATAGGGGCGGTGTCCCGGTCGCCTGCACCGCCAAAGTTACCGTCTGGCCGGCGTTGATGGTTTCGCTGTTGGGGTGTTTGGTGACGGCCGGCGGCACGGGTACTGCGGTGATTGTGGCGGTGTCGCTGTTCGCGATGCCACCCGCGTTGCTGACACGGACCCAGTACTCGGTCGTGGCAAGCAGCACCGGCGTTGTGTAGCTGGGGGACGTGGCGCCAGCGATCGGCTGGTTGGTATCGCCAGACAGGCCGACGTACCATTGGTACAACAGCGGGGGGGTTCCCGTCGCTTGGACATCCAACGTGGCCGACTCGCCAATGAAGATGGTCTGGCTGCCCGGCTGGAGGGTAATTGCCGCGGGCACCGGGATCGTGGTGATGTCGGCGGTTTCGCTGTCCACGGAGCCGCTGGCATTGCTGACGCGGACCCAATACTGGGTGTTGGTCAGGAGCGGCGGTGTCGAGTAGGTGGCAGCCGTCGCACCCGGGATCGGATTGTCCGTGTTTCCCGCGGGACCGCGATACCATTGGTAGGCGAGGGGGGCGGTTCCCAGCGCATTCACGGACAGGGTGGTTCCGCTGCCGATGAAGATGGTCTGGCTGGCTGGTGGCTGAACGATCCACGGTACAATCGGACCGGTCAGAGTCAGTTGTGATTCGACGTGCCAGCCCGAAGCGCCGCCCTGTCCGCCCGTGGTGAAGCCGCGGGCGCGAATCGTCGGACCAGGGTCGGTGAGAACCAGCGGTACCTCCCAGCCTCCCGGAATCCGCGTGCCGGCGCCGAGGTTGGTCCAAGTCAAACCATCGGACGAGACCTCGAACGAGGTGCGCCAGACCTCCGGTTGAGTTCCTTCCCGCAGCCAGGTGATTTTGCCCGCCCCGAAGCTCAGATTCGCCGTTGCGGGAGCGGAGTTTTGGAGCCGATCCAGCCCTTGACTCAGGAGTCCACCGATTTGCGAGAAGGCCCCGGCGACCAGTACTTTACCATCCTTTTGCAGCGCCAGCGCCTGGACGGCGCCGTTGGCTTTCGGGTTGAAGGCGGGGTCAACCGTGCCATTGGAGAGCAGGCGACCAATTCCGCTTCGCCGGGCTCCGCCCAGTTGGGTGAAGCTGCCGGCAATGAGGATGGCGCCGTCGGCCTGAACGGCGAGCGACTGAACGGAGCCGTTGGCTCCGGGATTGAAGGTTGTGTCCAGTGTGCCGTTCGAATTGACGCGCGCAATCCGCTGGCGCGCCACGCCGTTGACGGTGACAAAGTCACCGCCGAGCAGAATCTTGCCATCCGCTTGGAGAGCCAGGCTGAACACGCCGCCAGGAGCGCTCGGTCGGAACGCGGCGTCGAGGCTGCCGTCCGGGTTGAGGCGGGCGAGCCCATCCCGGGTCTCACCGCCCACCACGAACCGGCGGCCGCCAATCAGAATCTTGCCGTCGGGCTGAAGCGCCAGGCAAAGGACCTCGGTCGAGACGGATGCGGTGAAACTGCTGACGACCGAACCGTCGGGATTCAAACGGCCAATGTTGGTGTGAGGCTCTCCGCCGACGCTGGTAAAGGCACCGCCCACGATGATTGTGCCGTCCTGGTCCAGCGCCAACGCCCGAACGATCGGAGCCGGGCCCTCCAGCAGGGCTGAGAATTGCGCTTCGCGACTTCCATCCTGATTCAATCGGACGAGAGCACTAACCGTCTGACCGGCGATCTCAGTGAAGGAACCTCCCACCAGTATCCGGCCGTCTGGCTGGATGGCCACCGAGTTGATGGGCGAAAGGGTCCCGGAGATGTTCCCAGGATTGAAGGTTTCGTCAAACGCGCCATCCGGCAGAACCCGGCCCAGGAATGGTCGGATGTTGCCCGACAGAATGGAAAAGTTCCCCGCGACCAGGATCCGGTCGTCGGATTGGATCGCCAGAGCAGTCATATTGCCGACAGACGTCGAGCCGGTGAACGTGGGATCGGGTATTGCAGCAGTCACGATGACTTCCGCGACGGTACTGGTGACAGTACCGAACGAGTTGCTCACCACCACCGAGTAAAGGCCGCTGTCGGAGACTTGGGCGTTTACGAGTGGCAAGTCTGCAGAGGTCGCGTTGGCGATCGGCTGGCCATCCTTGCGCCATTGGTAGGCCAGGGGCTCGGTGCCCACCGCCGTGACGGAGAGGGTCACTGTCTGTCCCGGTTCCGTCACGTGACCGACCGGCTGGGACGAAATGACCGGCTCGACCACCGCGAGCACAGCCGGGGCGCTGGTGAGGGTGATCTCTCCATCGGTGACTTCGCAGAGGTATTCCCCTTCGTCGGCCTTTCGCACGTCGAGCACGGAGAGGGTCGCCGTCTGGGTCCCGGCCAGTTTCGGGCCGTCGGCCAGCGGGATTCCGCCTTTGGTCCACTGATACTGAATGGGCAGCGATCCAGCGGCGAGAATTCGGAATTTGGCGGTTGAGCCGGCCACGTTGGTGTGGCTTTCGGGTTGCGCGACGATCTGCAACCTGCCCGCGTAGGCTTCGGCAAGCCAGTGGGAACCATTGTACAGACCGCTGGAGACAGGTCCGTGCGCCCGGATCATGGCGTTCGGAGGAATGGTCGCTCCAACGAGCTGCCAACCACCGGCCACCCGCTCGCCGGTGCCGAGGACTGTCCAGTCCGTTCCATCCGTTGCCGCCTCGAAGGAAGCCCGCGAGATTTCGGGGCTGGTGCCGCCGCGCATCCAGTTGATGGTGTCGCCTGTGAAGGTCAGACTCTGGGTGGCGGGGGCTGGGCTCTGCAGCCGGGCAACCCCTTGTTGGACTGTTCCGCCAATCTCCAGCAGCGTGCCGCCTACCAGTATCCTGCCGTCTGGTTGGACGGCCACCGAGGTGACCTCCTGAGTGACGCCAGTGGTGAACGAATCGTCCACGCTCCCATCGGTGAGCAGACGACCAATATTCGGGTGAGGTTGTTCACCGAGGGTGCTGAACCTTCCGACTACGATCAGGCTGCCATCGGTCAGCAGCCCGAACGATCGCACCAACGGGTTGGTCCCGCCGATGACTGGGGCGAAGCTCGCATCCAGGGTGCCGTTCGACTCCAGTCGCCCGATTTGTGTTCGCGGTTGACCAGCCAGCGTCGTGAAGGCCCCGCCGGCGAGGATCTTCCCATCCGGTTGGATTCCGAGGCACAGAACGGTGGAGTTTGCCGCAGGAGTGAAGTTGAGATCGAGCCGTCCATCGGCTTCGAGGCGTGCCAAGCGCTGGCGCGGTCGCCCGTTGACCTGCGTGAAAGCGCCGCCGATCACGACCCGGCCGTCCGGCTGAATCACGATTGAGTTCACGTTTCCGTTGGCCACCGCGTCGAAGGTCGCATCGAGGTTGCCATCAGGATGCAAACGGAGAATCTCACTCACCCCGACCCCGCCGACGATGGTCGCCGGTTGACCAACCAGGATCTTACCGTCCGGCTGAAGCGCGATCGCGGAAGCCTCGGTCAGGCCGGTGGGATTGAACGCTTCGTCGAGGCTGCCATCCGAATTGAGCCGGCAAAGACCGACGCGGGGCTGGCCGTTAACGGTGCTGAAGGGGCCTCCCACCAAGATCTTGCCGTCTGGTTGGATTGCGACGGATATCGCCTCCCGGTTCAAAACCGGCGCGAACGGAACATCAAGCGCGCCATCCGGCTGGAACCGTCCAAGCCACGAGCGCGCCCGGTCGCTAATGAGGAGGTAATTGCCGCCAAGGATAACCTTGCCGTCCGGCTGAACCACCATCGCGTTCACCCGGCCGGAGACTTGGGGATTAAAAGTGTCCAAGGGTGGCGCTTGGGCTTCGATCCCCGGCATGCCGGGCAGCCATACCGATAAGATGAGCGCGCCGACGGCGGCCGCGCGTTGGCGACGGGCTCTTAGGTCGTGGGTCTCGAACGACCCGGTTAGCGTTTGTTTCATGTGGAAATCTCGGATCAGAGCGGATTCATAACTGACGTCTCCCGGCATTCGCCATGACCGCACCCCACCGCCACATTCCCGTGGCGCCAGTCAACCGGGTTAGCGGTCCACGCCTTGAGACCCCTTCAGCCGCCCTAGGCAGGCGCGAAACGTATGGACCCGCCTCGGAATTT
>CALJWR010000150.1 GCA_937976685.1 uncultured Verrucomicrobiae bacterium | reverse complement strand
TCGACGAGGCGGTGGCGCTCTTCAATCGTTATCGCAAAGAACGCGGCGGCCGGATGCAGTGGCTGGCCCAGGCGAGCCCGGAGCCCGGCAAGATGGCCGACGTGATCAAGTTTTCGATTGATGCCGCGGCGGTCGGGGTGTTCCTCGTGGGCAACCTGGGCGACAAGTGGGCCTTTGAAAAGCGCGTGGACCTGATCGGCCAATTTGTGGAGCTCGTCCGCCGCGAGGGCGTGATCACCGGCGTGGCCGGGCATTCGTTGGAAATGGTGGAAGCGGTCGAAGCCGCCAGGCTCCCGGTGGACTTCTACATGAAGACGCTCCACCACAACAAATACTGGTCCGCCCGCCGACCCGACCAAACCAAGCCCGTGATCGAGAACTACGCGGTGGACAACTACTACGACATGGACCCCGACCGGACCATCGCCGTGATGAGCAAGATCGAGAAGCCGTGGATCGCCTACAAGGTCCTGGCGGCCGGGGCCATCCGGCCGGCCATCGGTTTCGATTACGCCTTTCGCAACGGCGCTGACTTCGCCTGCGTGGGCATGTTCGATTTCCAGGTGGCCGAGGACGTCAAGATCGCGAGCGACATTATCGCCCAACTGCCCGATCGCCGCCGCGCCTGGTGCGCCTGATCCGGGACGAAACCGAAAAGGGCGATCACCAGCAAAATCGGCCCGCGCAACCGTTGCTGGGTTCGCGGAGGTAACTGAATCCTCCGGGCTCCGGAAGTCGCGGTGAAGCGTGGTCGGTCTCCGGTGGTCGGCCGGGGCCAAAGGGGTTGCGGTTTGACGCCCCTGACCGGGCCGATACTTTCCAGCGACTTGCTATGCTTCAACGTACTCCGCTGTTCTTGCTTCACCAGTCGCTCGGGGCCCGCTTGGTGGAGTTCGGTGGTTGGGAAATGCCCGTTCAGTACTCCAGCATCGTGGCGGAGCATGTCGCGGTCCGACGGGCGGCCGGCCTTTTCGACATCTCCCACATGGGCGAGATCGTGGTGAACGGGCCTGGCGCGGCCGATTTCCTGAACCACACGCTGACCAACGACATTCGCAAGCTGGCGGAGGGTCAGGGGCAATATTCGCTGCTCTGCAACGAGCGTGGCGGCGTGGTGGACGACCTGTACGTGTACCGGCTGAAGGCGGATGAATTCCTGTTGATCGTGAACGCCTCGCGCGTCGCGGCCGACTGGGACTGGCTGCAAATTCAAGTGGACCACGCGCCGGCGCGGGATGGCTTCCGGCTGCGCGATGCCTCAGCGGAGTTCGGGGCCGTGGCCGTCCAGGGACCGGTGGTCCGGCAATTCATTGACGCCGCCATTCCTGGCGGCTCGATCGGCGGCACGCTCGCGCCGCAGGTGACCGGGCTTGCCAAGAACGAGGTGGCAACGTTCGTATTTCAAGGCACGCCGGTCCATGTCGCCCGCACCGGCTATACCGGCGAGGACGGCTTCGAAGTCGTCGCCCCCGCCAGCTTCGTCGGCGCGGTGTGGGATGCGCTGATGGTGGCCGGCCAGCTGATGGGACTTCGGCCGGCCGGCTTGGGCGCGCGCGATACGCTCCGCACGGAGATGGGCTATCCGCTTTACGGCCATGAATTGGACGAGGATACGACGCCCATTGAGGCCGGCCTGGCGCATTTCGTGGCATTCGACAAGGGCGAATTCATCGGTCGCGAAATCCTCCTGGCGCAGAAGGAGCAGGGGGTCCGCAAGCGGTGCGTGGCGTTCAAGATGACCGACAAGTCGGCGCCACCGCGGCCGGGCTGCCCGATCTGGATGGGGGCGGCCGCGGCGCCGGTCGGGAAGGTCGTCAGCGGCACGCAGAGTCCGTCGCTGGGCGTTGGCATTGGCATGGGCTACGTGCCTCCCGAGTTCGCCAAACCGGGCACGGCCATTGCGATTGAGATTCGCGGTCGGCGCGCGCCGGCGGTGGTCGTCAAGAAGCCCATTTATCAAAGGCCGTCCTAATGCCCAGCAAGAGGGCTGACGGTCGGAATCCGTGGCCCCCCCCGGTGGGGGCGACTTGTCCCGCCGGTTGCCACAGGCAGAGCGCGAGTGGCCGGCACTCGCCGGATCGTCCCTCCGCGGCCGCAGTGTGCATGCCCCGCCGCCGGCCGTCCCGGTTGGATGGTTCTGATTGGGATTCCACGCACGCGCCGGACTTCCGCCGTTCCGCCATTCACGGAGCGCAAAGCCGGATTGACCGAGGCCGGGATTCCTGACTCCCTTTTCGCATGTCGAACATTCCTGCCGATCTCAGGTACGCCAAGTCCCATGAGTGGGTGCGTGTCGAGGGTGATCTCGCGACCGTGGGCATCAGCGACCACGCCCAGCATGAACTAACAGACGTTGTTTTCGTTGAGCTGCCCGCCAAGGGTCGCCAGGTGAAGGCCGGTGATGCGTGCGCGGTGGTGGAATCCGTGAAGACGGCCAGCGACGTTTATAGCCCGGTGAGCGGCGAGGTGGTGGAAACGAACGGGGCGGTCGTGGCCAATCCGGCGCTCGTGAATTCGTCTCCGTACGGCGAAGGCTGGTTTTTCCGCGTCCGGCTGAGTAATCCGGACGAACTGGCGGCCCTGCTCGACGCGCCGGCGTACAAGGCGCTCGTTGGCGTCGCGTAGGGCACTCGGCCGGCGGCTGCGGCGCATTGCTCCCTGATCTGCGGTTTGCAGGTGGGCTCCGATCGGCTGGCGTTGTTCCGTGAAGACGACCCGTATTGATGTTCGACCGCTGTTGGATCGCGCCGAGAATCCGCTCCCACAGTTGCTCGAGGCTGCCGAATGTCTGCGCCCGGGAGACCAACTGGAAGTCACGGCGCCGTTTCTGCCCGCGCCGCTGATCGAAAAACTGCGCGGCGACGGCTTTGTTTTCCAAGTCCACCAGGCCGGTGCTGGCGCGTGGGTGGTGGTTTTCCGCTGTCCTGGCTCGCCCGAGGAATGATGTCATGACTCCCCAACAGCTTTCAGAACTCAAGCAGGCCGCCCTCGTCAACACCCTTCGCTCGTGCCAGTTGTTCGGCGGGCTGGGGGGGGCCGACCTTCAGAACGTCGCCGCCATCACCGTGGTTCGGCACCTGGAGAAGGGCGACTACCTGTTCCACGAGGGCGAACCGTCGCGGGGATTTTACATTGTCCAGCAGGGCTCGATTAACGTCCACCGCGTGGGCGCTGGCGGGAAAGAGCAGGTCATCCATGTCTTCCGCGCGGGCGAGTCGTTTGCAGAGGCAACCCTGGCGACCGAGACGGGCTATCCGGCGGACGCCCGGGCGTTGGAACCCAGCCAGGTGTTGCTCGTGCAAAAGGCGGAGTTCATCACGCTGTTGCGACGCCACCCGGAGCTGGCTCTGCGAATGCTCGGCGCCATGAGCCAGCATTTGCGGGTGCTGGTCGGGTTGCTGGACGATCTGACGCTGAAAGACGTCGAGACCCGGCTGGCCAACTGGCTGCTCAAACGCTGCCCGTCGCTGGAGGGGACCAACCCGGTGGCGATCGAGTTGAAGATGACCAAGCGAGTGCTGGCCGCGGAGTTGGGGACCGTGAGCGAGACCTTTTCCCGAACGCTTGCCAAGTTCCGCGAGTCCAGCCTGATCGCGGTGAAGGGCCGGGTGGTCACCGTCCTTTCGCCGGCGAAACTGGCCGCCGTTCTGCGGCGGAACCTTGGGGAGTGAACGGCCGCACTCGATCATCGTGACCTGGGTGCTTTACAGCGTGGCTGCCGTGGCGGGCTACCTGTTGGGCTCGGTGCCGACGGGCTACCTGGTGGCGCGGGCGCGGGGCGTGGACATCCGCCAGTACGGCAGCGGCAACATTGGAGCGACCAATGTGTTCCGCGCCTTGGGGAAACCGGCGGGCATCTTCGTCCTGCTGGTGGACGCGGCGAAAGGCGCGCTGGCCACTGCGATGCTGCCGGCACTGCTACCGCAGTTCGCCGGCGGCCCGAATGCCAGCCCGGAGTGGCTGGCGATCGTGGCGGGCGTGGCGGCCATTCTGGGTCACAACTACACCTGCTGGTTGAGTTTCAAGGGAGGTAAGGGTATCGCCACCAGCGCGGGCGTTTTGTTGATCCTGATCCCGGCGGGGCTTGGCCTGGCCCTGGTGACGTGGTTGGTGGTGTTCTTGATTTGGCGGTACGTTTCGCTGGCCTCGATTGTTGCGGCCGCGGCGCTTCCTTTGCTGGTCTGGTTGACGGGTGCCAGCTCCACCTTGGTCGGGCTTGCGGTCATCCTTGGGGCCTTGGCGGTGTACAAACACCGGGCCAACCTTCAACGCCTGCGCGCGGGGACCGAAAGCCGCTTTTCCCGCCGGCCAACGCCGCTGGGACAGACGAAACCATGAAGATCACCTTCCTCGGGGCCGGAGCATGGGGCACGGCGCTAGCGGCGGCTTTGCGGTCGGCCGGCCATGCCGTGACGCTCTGGGACCATGACCGCGAGAACCTCGCGGTGGTCGCGGCCACCGGGCGCAACGAAAAATACCTCCCCGGCATTGCCCTGCCGCCGGGCATCGCGGTCGAAGCCGATGCCGCCGCCGCCGCCCGCGATGCGGAGCTGGTGATTCTAGCAGTGCCGTCCAAGGCATTCCGCACCGTCGCGGCCGTACTGCGCGATTTTCGGGGACCGGCGGTCACTGTCACCAAAGGCATCGAGTTTGCCTCCGGTTTGACCATGTCCAGCGTCTTGCGGGAGGTGGCGCCGAGCGCCATCCCCGTCGCCCTCTCCGGTCCCACGCTGGCGCTGGAAGTCGCGCGCGGTA
>CALJWR010000149.1 GCA_937976685.1 uncultured Verrucomicrobiae bacterium | reverse complement strand
TTCCAGCCTCCTCCCTGAGTATGAAAGCGGCGCGATCTCAACGGCCGACTTCTTCGAGGAGGTTCGATCGCGGGTGGGCTTCGCCGGAACTTTTGCAGAGTTCGCGGCGGGCTTCGGCGACATCTTCACCGAGATTCCCGAGATGGTCGCCCTGCATGCTGCAGTCCGTCGCGCGGGCTACAAAACCTACCTCTTCTCGAATACGAATGAGCTGGCGATTCAAGTGGTCCGGGCGAGGTTCCCGTTCTTCGCCGAGTTCGACGGGTGGTTTCTCTCCTACGAGCAGAAGGTGATGAAGCCCGCCCCGCGGAGCTACGAGATCGTAGAGGCGATGGCGGGTCTGCAGGGGCCGGACCTGTTCTACTTGGATGACGTGCCGGCCAACGTGGAAGGCGCGGTTGCCCGGGGTTGGCGGGCCGTGGTGCATGTGAATGCCGAGCTGTCCCGGCAAGCGCTCGCGGAAGCCGGCGTGCGCTGGTAGTCGCCCCAAGGGCCCGGTCTTGGCGCGGCGGGCTGGACGGGACGGTCTTCGGTTGCTGCCGTTGCGGGTGTCAACGGGAGCAGATGGGTGCGGTGGGCATTGGTACCGCTGGGGACGACCGAGAAACGCCGACCGGGTTAAGCCGGGTTTGGATGGCGGCTTTGAGTGCTGGTGACTCCCACGGGAGCGAATGCGAACCAGCCATCGTCCTCGATCCGGCGGACGGCATCCCGGACTTCCATCGCTCAATTCTTCGTCGCCGCCAGTTCCTCCTCGAACTCCACGATCTCCCTCATCTGCGTCAGGAACCAGCGGTCGATTTTCGTGAGGTTGAAAATCTCCTCGATGGTGAAGCCGGCGCGGAGGGCGTGGCGAATGAAGAAGACGCGCTCGGCGTTGGGGACGGTGAGCTTGCGCGAAATCACGTCGCGCGGGAGAAGGTCGCGGTCGCCGTAGATGTCGGTGCCAATCCGCCAGGGCCGGCCATCCCCGCCGAGGCCACTGCGGCCGATTTCGAGGGAACGCAGGCACTTCTGGAAGCTCTCCTTGAAGGTGCGTCCGATGGCCATGGCTTCACCCACGCTCTTCATCTGCGTGGTGAGCGTGGGGTCGGCCTGGGGAAATTTCTCGAAGGCGAAGCGCGGGATCTTGGTGACGACGTAGTCAATCGTCGGCTCGAAGCTCGCAGGGGTTTCGCGGGTGATGTCGTTGCGGATTTCGTCGAGGAGGTAGCCGACGGCGAGCTTGGCGGCGATTTTCGCGATGGGAAAGCCGGTGGCCTTGGACGCGAGGGCCGAACTGCGGCTGACACGCGGGTTCATCTCGATGATGACCATGCGGCCGTTGTCGGGATTGACGCCGAACTGGATGTTTGAGCCGCCGGTCTCGACGCCGACGGCACGGATCACGGCAAAGCTGGCGTCGCGCATGATCTGGTACTCCTTGTCGGTCAGCGTCTGGATGGGTGCGACGGTGATGCTGTCGCCGGTGTGGACGCCCATGGGGTCGAAGTTTTCGATGGAGCAGATGATGACGCAGTTGTCGGCCCGGTCGCGCATGACTTCCATCTCGTACTCCTTCCAGCCGAGGAGGGATTCTTCGATGAGGATTTCGCTGACGGGCGACAAGTCGAGGCCGCGTTTCGCGAGATCCTCGAACTCCTCGCGGTTGTAGGCAATGCCACCGCCGGTGCCGCCCAGGGTGAAGGCAGGCCGGATGATCAGCGGGAACCGGCCAATCCGCTCGGCGATGGCTCGACATTCCTCGAGCGTGTGGGCGGTGCCGCTGATCGGCACGTCGAGGCCGATGGAGAGCATCAAGTCCTTGAAGACCTGGCGGTCTTCGCCGCGCTCGATGGCAGCCGCGTTGGCGCCGATCATTTCGACGCCGTGTTTCGCCAGGACACCGGAGCGGTGGAGGGCCATCGCGGTGTTGAGGGCGGTCTGTCCGCCCAGGGTGGGTAGGAGGACGAGCTTGTGCGGGGTTTGAGATTTGGGATTTGAAATCTGAGATTGGCCCACTGGCACGCCGAGCCGCTTCATTTCCTCCAGCTCCCGCACGATGATCTTTTCCACGCAATCCGGTGTGATGGGTTCGATGTACGTGCGGTCGGCGAACTCCGGGTCGGTCATGATGGTGGCCGGATTGGAGTTCACGAGGATGACGCGGTAGCCCTCCTCCTTGAGGGCCTTGCACGCCTGGGTGCCGGAATAATCAAATTCGCAGGCTTGCCCGATGATGATCGGGCCGGCGCCGATGATGAGGACGGAGTGAATGTCAGTGCGTTTGGGCATCGAGAGGTCGCGGGTGAAAAGCGGCGTCGGCGCGCTGGCGACGGCTGCGCACCGGAATGGCAGCGGAACCCGGCGGTGAGCCGGGACGGGTAGGCGGAGCGGCGGGCGGTGTCCTTCCGGATGTGGACGGCAGCATACCGGTGCTGGACGGATGAAACACCGCGCTGTGTTGCCTGAAAAGGGCAAAGTCCTTTCCCCGCGCGGCGGGGCGCGGGCTTTACAGGTCGGCGAGGCGGGAACAGACTCCCCTGGTATGAGTGCGAGCGAACGAGTCGGAAAGCGTCTGGCCGCGGTCGGTTGGATGGCTGGCTGGTTGCTGGCCGGGTGCAGTTCCATCTCGGACCATACGATTCAGTACGTGGGCGCGCCCCGACCGCCACGCACGGACCCTTACCAAGTGGAGTTGTTGCGGGAGGAACCGAAGCGGCCTTTCGATCGCCTGGGAGAGGTGGTCGTTGAGTCCTCGCTGAATCCGCCGCCGGCCATCGAAAAGATCGAGGGACGGCTCCGGGCGGGGGCCGCCCGACTGGGCGCGGATGCGGTCTTCCTTGCCACGGACCAGACGCAGGTCACCGGAACGCAATTCTGGGGTCCCTACTGGGCACCCAGTGCGACGGCCACGCAAAACCGGGTGATCGTCGGCGTTGCGATCAAGTACCGGTAGGCCGGCTGCCGGGGGCGCGAAGGACGTCGGATGCGTCACTTTTTGTCTTGGGGGGTGCGGGCCCCACCAGTAGGCTTCCAACAGTTCAAACACGAACCGTACCATGTCCAACGCATCCGCTGCACCCACCTACCACGTTTGGGGAGCTGACAACATCGCTTACGGGCCGTTCGAACTGCCTGCCCTCGTTACCCGGGTCAGGCAGCGCCGGATTGGCGCGCAGACGTGGGTCTTCGTCGGGCAGTCGCGTGAGTGGGTCGCCGCCGGCAAGATGTCCGAACTGAAGATGTTCTTCGACCAGAAGCCCGGCGAGGGAGTCCAGGAGTCGGGTTCCACCCCTGGATTGAAGGCGGAAAACCTGCGCCGCATCCGTGTCTTCGCGGACATGGACCACCACCAGCTCGAATCGCTCTTGCCGTACCTCGAGGTGGTCAAGGCATCCAAATTCAGCAAGCTCTTCAGTCGCGGCGATCTGGGTGATGCGATGTACTCAATTCTCGATGGGCAGATGCGCGCCTCGATCGTGGTCGAGGGCAAGGAGACGAACCTTTTCGTCATGCAGCCCGGTGAGACCTTCGGTGAGATTGCGCTGCTCGCCGAGACGCCGCGAGCCTCAGACGTTTTCGCCGGCGAGGACAGCACGTTGGTCAGGATGAGTGCTGCGGCCTTCCGGGCCCTGACGAAGGAGGCGCCGGCGCTGGCGGCGCCGCTGCTGCTTTCCATCGGGCGGATGGTTTCGGTCCGCGCGCTGGAAATGGGCAAGCGATACGAGGCCGCGATCCGGTCGGCGCGGACCCTGGCGGACTCGCGCCTGCTGTAGTGCGGCGTTGGGCCGGCCTCCGCTCGCCACGCTGGCGCCATGCACCTGGCGCATCTTCGCCTTCGTGACTTCCGCAATTATGCGCGGCTGGACGCGGAGTTTTCGCCGGGATTCCACCTGTTGCTGGGAGACAACGCGCAAGGCAAGACCAACATCCTCGAAGCCATCTACCTGCTGGCCACCTTGCGATCGTTTCGCGGCGTGGGCGGTGCCCAGATGGTGCGGCATGATCACCAAGGGTATTTCGTCGGGGCCCGCATCGTGGGGCAGGGGACGCGACAGATCCGGATGTATTGGTCCGCCACCGAACGGCAGTTGGGCCTCGACGGGCAACCGGTCCGGCGCTTGAGCGACTACCTTGGCGTGCTGCGGGCCGTGGTGTTTTGCACGGAAGACCTGCAGTTGGTGAAGGGCCCGGCGGCGCGGCGGCGGCGGTTCCTCGATCTCCTGCTTTCCCAGACCCATCCGACCTACCTGCCGCTGCTGCAACGGTACGCGGCGGCCTTGCGATCACGTAACGCGCTGCTCAAGCAGTCGCTGGTGGATGCGATGGCGCTGGACAGTTTCACGGAGGAGTTGGTGGCCGTTGGCAACCAGATCACCGCGCTGCGACGCGAGCTGGTTCCGCGGCTTTCGCCGTTGGCGCGCCTGGCGTACCGGCGCATCGCAAACGATGCCGAGGAGTTGAAGCTGGCCTATCAACCCTCCGTGAAGACCGATTTCGCGATCGAGTTGGCCGCCAGTCGCGCCCGGGAACGGAGTTACCGCATGACCTTGGTCGGGCCGCACCGGGATGATCTCGTCCTGACGTTGAATGACGAGCCGGCGGCTCAGTTCGCCAGCGAAGGGCAGAAGCGTACGTTGGCGATCGCGCTTAAGATGGCGCAGGCGGAGTACGTGACCGGCCTGCATGGGACGCCGCCGGTGTTGCTGATTGACGATGTCATGGGCGAGTTGGATGCGCGCCGGCGGAGTGGCTGGCTCCCGCTCCTGGAGCGATCGCACCAGGCCAGCGGGCAGGTGTTCATGACCTGTACGGAAGAGAACTGGCCGCGCGAGCTGGGCCGCCGCCTGCAACGCTGGATCGTCTCGGCCGGCTCTTTGCGCGCCGCGGACAGCGCTCCAGCACCCTGATTCGCGGCCGACCGGAGCGAGCTTTGAGCGGCGGCGGACGGCGGGTCGGGCGCACCTACCGTCGGCCCGTGGTCCCCGCTCCTGATCTACCCGTGACCTCAGTTGGCGGTTGGTATTTCGGTGGCTTGTTGATCACGAGGTTCTCGATAAAGAACTCCATCATCCGGTCCCGATTGACCGATGTGTGGCCCTGGTCGGGCCCGACCTGCACCTCGAAGCTCTTGCCGGCCTGCTGAAGCGCGGCGATGAGTTGCAGGCTGTTGGCCGGATGGACGTTGTTGTCGGCGGTACCGAAGAAGATCAGAAGCCGCCCCTGCAAAGCGGGGGCGTACTTCAACAGACTCATCGCGTCGTAGGCGGCCGCGTCGTCCGGCAGCAGCCCCAGATAGCGTTCCGTGTAAATGGTGTCATAGTTGCGGAAGTCGGTGACCGCCGAATTGGCGCAGGCGGCCTGAAAGACCTGCGGATAGCGCAGCAGACAGGCGGCGGCGGCGGTTCCGCCGTACGAGGTGCCGTAGATGCCGACCCGCTCGCGGTCCATGTAGCGGCGCGGCCAGAGGGACTTCACGCCGGCTGCCTGATCGTCAATCTCCACGATGCCCAGTTTTTGATAGATGGCATCCAGGAAGCGCTTGCCCCGGCCGCTGGCGCTGCGCGAATCGAAGCTGGCCACGAGGAAGCCGAACTCGGTCAGCGTGTCCGGCAGAGTGAACGTCTCCCGTGCGCCGACCGTTTCCGGCCCGGCGTACACGTGGACGAGCAGGGGATATTTGCGGCTCGGGCGGAAATTGGACGGAAAGTGCAGCATCCCGTAGAGCTCGGTCGCGCCGTCGGCCGCCTTGAAGCGCAGCAACTCCACAGGGAGCAGACCCAGTTTTTTTGCCTTGGTGAGATCGCTGCGGGCCAGCTCGGCGACGAACCGGCCCTCCGCGTCCCGCAGCCAGGTCACCGGCGGGGTGTCGTGGGTTTGCGCGACATCCACGAAGTGCCTGCCGTCCGGCGCGAGGTCCACCGTGTGGTGAAACGCCCGGTCGGTGACGCAGCGCTCGTCCCGGCCGTCCAGCATGACCCGGTGCAACTGAAGTTTCATCGGGTTGTCGCCGCTGTGGGCCGTGTAGTACACGAGGCCAGCCGGCTCATCCACGAACTTCACGTCCGCGACATCGAAGGTGTGGGTCGTCAGGGTGCTCAGGAGCGCGCCGCTCAGGTCGAAGAGGTAGAGGTTTCGCCAGCCTGTCCGGTGTGAAGTCCAGATAAAGCGCCGTCCGTCCCGCAACCACCGGATGGGCGGCAGGTTCTCGGTCCAGCTCGGCAGCCATTCCTCCCGGACCACGACGCGCACCCGGCCGGTCGCCGGATCGGCAGCGCAGAATTCCATGATGTTCTGCCGGCGATTCGTGCGGTGAAAGAGCAGCTCGCTTCCGTCGGCGGTCCAGGAAACGCCATAGACGTAGTGGCCGGGCACGTCGTCGCTGAAGGGCTGCCCGCTGCGAACGTCCACGGTCACGGTGTGCCCGTTGGTGACGTCGTGGATGAGCAGGTCCACGGCCGGGTTCGGGGCGCCGACCTTCATGTACGGCTCCACGTCGAGGCGGTTCTGGAACTGGGTGTGATCCAGCGTGAGGTAGTAATCGAGCACGGCGCTCTCGTCGAACCGATAGAACGCGAGGCGCTGGCTGTTGGTGGACCACCACATCGCTGTCGTCTGGTACAGCTCTTCGCCGTACACCCAGTTGGCCGTGCCGTACTTGATGCGCGTTTTGTCGGAGCCGTCGGTGGTGATTGCCACGGCGTCGGCATTGGTCCGGCTGAGCCAGAGGTTGCGATCGCGATAGGTCGCCTTCCACTGCCCGTCGGGCGAGGTTGCGGAGGTGTACTGGCGGCCGCGCTCGGGTCGTTCGGATTCGGCGCTTGTCGGTGGCGCCGGGGCGGCCGCCTGATTGGTCGCCTTGGGCACTTCACTGGCTTGGCGCAGGGCGATGTCGTAGCGGAACTTCTTGCCGTCGCGCTCGTACTCGAAGGCTTTGCCGCCGTCCCGCCAGGAGACGGGCAGGCTGCCGCGTTTCACGGCCTCGGGGATCTCCTTCGCAAGCCGCTCGTACCGCTCGTAGCCCGGCATCGTCTTCAGCCGGTCCTGCGTGAGTCCCGGGGGACAACCGATCCCCAGAGCCGCCGCGAGGATCAGCAGCACCGCGAGTCGCTGGGGCCGGCCGCGTGGCGCAGCGACCGCGAGGGTGTGTCGCACTGTCGGTCCGGCTCCTGCTTTGGGGTCATGGCGTTGGCTGGGATGCACGAGAGCCGGGATCGAGGGTGTGACGGTGACCATTGGCCGGCGAGGATGTTTGGCCGGTTCGCGCGGGGTCAACGCTGAAGTGCCCGGCGGGACGGCCCGTCGGGGCCTCCGAGAATTCCATTGAAAGCCCACTGACTTGCCCCAGTCTAACGCCGGTATGTCCAGCCGGCTTCCCCGACGCGTGTTTCTGCAGCGAACCGCTCTGGCCACCGCTTCTCCGCCACTGTTGCTCGGTCGGTTCGTGTCGCGGGCCGCCGTCAATCCGCCGGCCCAAGTGCCGCTGGTGGACTACCACGCTCACCCGGACAACAGCACGATTGACAAGATCGTGGCGCTGGGTGGGGCGCGCGGCGTCAAGCTGGGTCTCGTCGAGCACGCCGGCACCAAGGAGAACGATTACCCCGTCGTGCTGAGCAATGACGCGGAGCTCCTCGGTTGGATCGCGCAACTCGACGGCAAGGGCGTGTACAAGGGCGTTCAGGCCGAATGGACGGACTGGATGGGCTGCTTCTCGCGAGACGTTCTGGCGAAGCTGGATTATGTCCTCACCGACGCCATGACAATGCCGGGCAAGCGCGGCCAGCGCGTCAAGCTCTGGCTGCCTTCCGCGGTGGACGAAATGGGCATGGACGAACCGGAGAAATTCATGGAACGCTATGTCGAGTGGCACGTCCAGACAATGGCCACCGAGCCGTTCGACATTCTGGGCAACACCAGTTGGCTGCCGGACAAACTGGCGGCGGACTGGGACCGGCTGTGGACGCCGGCGCGCATGGACCGGGTCATCGCCGCGGCCGTGAAGTACGGGGTCGCGCTCGAGATCAGCGCCAGCTACAAGCTGCCCAAACTGCCCTTTCTGCGCCGCATCAAGGAGGCCGGCGTCAGATTTTCGCTCGGTTCGAACGGCCGCTATCCCAACATGGGCAAACTCGATTACAGCCTCGAAATGGTGCGCGCGCTCGATTTGGGGCCGGAACACCTGTTCACCCCCGCCCCCGATGGGCAGAAGGCCGTTCAACGCCGCCAGCTCTAGCGACGCCCCTGGATTTTATGAACCGTAACACCTCCGACTCCCCGACCCGCATCAACCGTCGCCGCTTTCTCGGCGCCACCGCCTCCACGGCCGCCTTCATGGTCGTGCCTGCCTGCGTGGTGGGACTGAACGGCCAGACCTCGCCCAACGACAAATTGAACATCGCCGGCATCGGCGTGGGTGGCCAGGGCGGAGCGGATCTGGCCAGCATTGATAAGGAAAGCCCGGGCGAGAACATCGTCGCCCTGTGCGACTGTGACTGGCGCCACGCTGCCGGCACATTCCGGCGTTATCCGAACGCCAAGCAATTCCGCGACTACCGGAAGATGTTCGACGAGATGAAGGAGATTGACGCGATCGTCGTGGGCACGCCCGATCACCATCATGCTTTCGCCTCAATGGAGGGACTCAAGCGCGGCAAGCACGTCTATTGCGAGAAGCCGCTCACGCACTCGGTCTGGGAGGCCCGGCAGGTTGCCGAGGCCGCCAAGCGGGCCAAGGTCACCACCCAGATGGGCAACCAGGGTGCGGGCAGCGAGGAGACGCGCCGGCTGTGCGAGCTGATCTGGCACGGGGCGATTGGCAATGTGCTCGAGGCCCACATCTGGACCGACCGGCCGTCGCAGGGCCTGTTCAACGAGTACTGGCCCCAGGGCGTTCCCCGTCCCAAGGAAACACCCCCCGCGCCGGAAGGACTCGACTGGGACCTGTTCCTCGGCCCGGCGCCGGAACGGCCCTACAACCCGATCTACCACCCGTTCCGCTGGCGGGGTTGGTGGGATTTTGGCACCGGCGCGCTCGGTGACATCGGCTGTCACGCCATGGATCCCGTCTTCCGCGCGCTCAAACTGGGCGCGCCGGCCAGCGTCGAGGCCGCGTCCACGCGGGTGAACACGGAGACGTTCCCGCTTGGCTCGATGGTAACCTGCCACTTTCCGGCGCGCGGTCCCGAGGTGCAGGCGCACAACCCGCACGTTCAGGGCCTGAGCGGCATTGGGGCCGGCGGTGTCGCGATGCCCGCGCTGAAACTGGTCTGGTACGACGGCGGCCTGCGCCCACCCCGCCCGGAGGGACTCGATGACGAGCAGGTCATGGGCGACAACGGTCGCCTCCTCATTGGCGACAAAGGGTTCATGCTCGGTAACCGCATTTATCCGGTGGAACGCGCCCGCGAATTTGGCCAGGTGCCGCGCACCCTCCCGCGCGTCGCCGGCCACTACAAGGACTGGGTGGACGCCTGCAAAGCGGGGCGGCAGTCCGGGGCGGACTTCGCGTGGGCCGGGCCGCTGGCCGAGGCGGTGCTGCTGGGCAACGTGCCGTTGCGCGTGCAACTGCGCGAAAAGCTCACCCGGTACCGGCTTGTCTGGGATTCGGCCGCTCTCCGGTTCACGAACCTCGACGAAGCCAATCAGTTTGTCCGCCGCGAATATCGGGCCGGTTGGACGCTCTGAGGCCGGGAAAAATCCGTCGCGGGGCCGCGAGTGATCCGCTTTGGCGGTGCGGTATTTCAGCCGGCGCGGGACGCCAGCTGGAAACGGGGCTGGGCATGTTCGCGGGCAGATGGTTGAGGATCTCGGTCAAAGGCCCCGCGGGGGACTGCACCGGATAAACTCTGGCGTTTCCGTCGCAAACCGCGTGGTCTAGCTTCCCCTCCGTGAACGAGCAACCACTTCGACGGCTGGGGGTCCTGGGTTCGGGCAAGGGGTCCAACTTCGTGGCCATTGCGGAGGCCTGTGCCCGGGGAGAAGTGCCGGCGGAGATTGCGCTGGTGGTCAGCGACGTGCCGGACGCGGGCATCTTGGAGCGGGCGCGGGAGCGCGGTGTGCTGGCCCGGTACATTCCGCCGGGACGCTTCCGCACCAAGCTCGACGAAGAGGCCGAGGCGGCGTACGTGGCGGCGATGCGGGAGGCGCGCGTGGATCTGGTGGTGCTCGCGGGCTTCATGCGCATTCTGAAGAGCGAATTCCTGAGCGCCTTTCCTGACTGCGTCGTGAACATCCATCCCGCGCTCTTGCCGTCGTTTCCCGGTCTGGAAGCGTGGAAACAGGCGCTGGACTACGGGGTGAAAGTGACCGGGGTGACGGTGCATCTGGTGGACGCCGGGGTGGATACCGGTCCGATCCTCGCCCAAGCCGCCGTGCCGGTGCTGGACTCTGACACACCGGCGTCGCTGCACGCGCGGATCCAGGAGGTCGAGCACCGTCTGTACCCGGAGGCGATTCGGTCGCTGCTGGCCGGAGGCATCACCTTCAAGGGCCGGCGGGCGTTGGGGCTGAGCTGAGCCCCGGCGGCCGCCTTGCCGGGCACGAGGGGAAGCGCTTTGGTGCCGTCGCTTCGCGGAACGCCCCAAGCTTGGGCTTGCCAAAAGGGCCACCCTCCCTAGATTCGCCGCCTTTTAGTGAGCAAGGTATGAATTTTCTGCCGCTGATTCCATTGCTGGCCCAACAACAAACCCAGCCCAGCCCGCAAGCGCAATTGTGGGGGCCCTTGGGGATGTTCGCCATCATGGGCTTTATGTTTTACTTCGCCCTGTGGCGCCCCCAGCAAAAAAAGGCCCGGGAACACGCCGCGTTGATCAAGTCCCTCAAGACCAAGGATGAGGTCGTGACCAATGGGGGCATCGTCGGCACCATCGTGTCGGTGAAAGACAAGACCGTGGTCCTGCGCTCTGAGGACGCGAAGATCGAGGTCCTGCGGTCGGCCGTGAGTGAAGTGATCAAGCGCGCCGAGTAGCCGCCGGGCTGAGCCCCCTATTGCAAGGTCTTTTCCCATGAGTCGAAACGCTTGGAAGTTTCTGCTGGTTGTCTTCGTGGTGGCGTGGTCGCTGTTTGAGCTGTACCCGCCCAAGCCGCGTGACCTGATTCAGGTGTTCCAGCAGCTGGCGGAGGCGCCGGATGCCACGTTCAACGAAATTGTCGCCAAGGCGCAGGAGCTCCAGCGGCAAAACTCGAATCAATTCCTCAACCTCCTCACGGCGAGCGGTACCAACGACCTTAGCCGTTATTTCCCGGATTTTCGCCCCGAGGAAGCCGACCCGGACGAGGTGAATCGGCTGATTCTCCACCGCGTTCAAGAACGGGCGGCGGGCAAGATCAAGCTGGGGCTCGATCTGCAGGGCGGGGTGGAATTTCTGGTGTCGATGGACGCTTCGCGGTTGGAGGACATCTCGGACGTTGCCGGCGCGCGGGCGCAAGTCATTGAGGTGTTGCGGAAACGCGTGGACCGCTTCGGGGTGGCGGAACCCATCATCAAGCCCATGGGACAGAGCGACATCCTCATTCAACTGCCCGGCCTCAGCGATGCGGAAAAGGAATCGGCCCGCGCCCAGATTCAGCGAACGGCGTTCCTCGAATTTCGCCTCGTGCATCCGGAAAGCGATTCCCTCGTCCGCCAGGAGATCATCGAACCCGGCTACGAATTGAAGACCGAGCGGTCCCGGAGAAAGGATCCCGGAGCGCCGCGCCGCACCTATTTGGTAAGCAAGAAGGCGGAGCGGGGCCTTGGCGGACAGCACGTTGCCTGGTCGGGCGTGCATCTGGACCCCGTGACTGGCCAGCCAAAGATCAGCGTTCGTTTCAACTCGGAGGGGGCGACGCTCTTTGGGGCGGTCACGCGCGAAAACGTCGGTCGGTTGATGGCCATCATCCTCGATGGCGAGTTGTATTCCGCGCCGCGGATCAACGAACCCATTCTGGGCGGGAACTGCGAAATCTCAGGGGACTTCGACATCGCGGAAGCGGCCACGCTTGCCAACGTCTTGCAGAATCCGCTCCAGGCTCCAGTGCGCATTCAACAGGAGCGCAGCGTGGACCCGTCGCTGGGACGCGACTCGATTCAGAGCGGCATAACGGCGGCGGTGGTGGGCGTGGTGGCCGTGGCGGCGTTCATGCTCGTGTACTACTTGATCGCGGGGTTGGTGGCCAACCTGGCGCTGGGGCTCAACATCGTCATCCTCCTCGGCGTCCTGTGCTCCGTGGGGACCACGCTCACCTTGCCGGGCATCGCCGGTATCGTCCTGACGATCGGCATGGCGGTGGATGCCAACGTGCTCATCTTCGAGCGCATCCGCGAGGAGCTGGCGGCCGGCAAATCTCTGCGTGGCGCCATCTCGGCCGGCTACGACCGCGCGTTTGGGACGATTTTCGATTCGAACCTCACCACCCTGATCGCGTCGGTGATCCTGATCTTCATGGGCACCGGACCGGTGAAAGGCTTCGGCGTGACCCTCACGATCGGCGTGGCGGCGAGCATGTTCACCGCCCTGGTCGTGACCCGCTTGATTTTTGACTTTCTGCTGAACCGCGGCTGGCTGAAGAGGCTGCCGATGCTGCGGCTGATCGGGGGTACGACGATCAATTTCCTCAAGGTGGCCAAACCGGCGTTCATCTTGTCGTGGGCGCTGATCGTGGTCGGTCTCGCCTACGGCGTGTACCGGGGCAAGGAGGTCTTCGGCGTCGAGTTCAGGGGTGGAGACCAGCTCGTGGTCGGCTTTGCCCAGGAAGTCGGCGTGGACCAGATCCGGAAGACGATCGAGGAGATGAAGATTGGCGATGCGATTGTGGGCTACAACACCGACCCCGCGACCGGCCGCAAGACGCTGGGCGTGACCACCGAGGTCGGAACCGGCGGCAAGGTGCTGGAGGAGTTGCAGAAGCGGTTCCCCGACTCGAAGTTCGAAAGACTCGCGCTGGATCAGGTGGGGGCTGTCGTGGGGCAGGAGATCCAAAAGTCGGCGGTGATTTCGGTGCTGCTGGCGATGTTCGGCATTCTGTTGTACGTGGCGTTCCGCTACGAATTCTCGTTCGCCATCGGCGCGGTCGTGGCCATTGGGCACGACATTTTGATGACGCTCGGTTTGTACTTCCTTTCGGATCGGCAGATCAACGCGACGACGGTGGCCGCCGTGCTCACGATCATTGGTTTCTCGATCAACGACACGATCGTCATCTTCGATCGGATCCGGGAAGACCTGAAGCTCGGCGTCCGCGGCTCCTTCCTCGAGGTGATCAACAAAGCGCTGAACCAGACGCTGAGCCGGACGATTATCACGTCCGGGACCGTATTGATTGCCACGGGGTCGCTGTACATGTTCGGCGGTGGCGCGATCAATGATTTCGCGCTGGCGTTTTTGTTCGGCATCCTCACCGGCACGTACTCCTCGGTGTACATCGCCAGCGCGTTGGTTCTGTGGTGGCACCGCGGCGAACGTCCGAAGCTAGGCGCGGGCGCCGAAGTGCAACCCGTTGCGGGCGCAGCCGCCGCGAGGGCCTGATCACGCGGAAATCGCGAGAAGGAAAGCGGTGCCGGGGGCCCCGGGATGGAGGCTCAGGGCCGGGTGGCCAGCCGGATGGAGCCCGCCTTCATTCCCCAGGCTTCCCAGCCCGCTTTGTCAAAGCGCACCGTGACCGTCCCGTGTTCCGCTGTTCGCAGCACATTGATGCCACGTTCACGCCACTGGTGAACATACTCGGGCGGTGAAAGCGGGGCAGCCGGTTCCGCGTCGTCGAGGATGATCAAGTGCGGCCGCGCCGCCTCGAGCAGGGCGGCCCCGATGGGTTCGCCGCGGCTGGGCGGGCCGGAGATGATGAGGTCCGCCCGCAGGGAGGACTCGCGTTCCGCCAAAGCCCGTTGCCCTTGGGGGCCGAGGTCCCCCAAAAGCAGAATGCGCGCGCCTTTGATTTCACCGGCGAGCACCAGACAGTTGTCATCCGCGAGGGTCGAGGGGCCGCTGGCGGGCGGATGCAGGACCCTCCAGCCGCTCCATTCCGTACCGGCCGCGAGAACGCGCAGCGATCCCGCCGCGCGAAAATGCGTGAAAAGCTCCCGATAAGACGGGGAACGGAAAGACACGGGCCCGAGACCGACGGTGCGGAGGTTGAAGGCCTCGTCAACAATCCGCCAGCCTCCCACATGCCGGATGTCCCCATGCGTGAACACGGCGTGGCGGACCCGATTGACGCCGCGCGCCTGCAGGAATGGCTTGGTGACCAGCCTTGCGTGAGCCTCATCGCCGCAGTCCACCAGCATATCCCGGTCATGGCCCGGCGGGTTCAACCAAACGACGCCGCCGCTGCGGGTTTCGAGAACCGTCAGCGTCGCCAGACCCCGCTCCCACCAGCCCTGCGCCAGCCACGCAGCACCGAGAATTCCGATCAACCCCAACGCGCCCCAGCGCCACATCGGGCGGGCCAGCCAGCGTCCGCTGACCCAAATCAAGAGCGCGTACCACCCGAGGAAACCCCATACGCCCGGACTGGCGGCGTGGAACCATGCCCCTGGGAGACCCGCCGCCCAATCGCACACATGCACGGCGCCGGACATCCACAGCCAGGCGCTGTGATTAAACAACTCCGCCAGACCCGGCCACCAGGCGCCGACCGCGAGGGCGCCCAGGTTGCACATCAAAGCCAGACTGCTCAAAGGCACCACGACCATGTTGACCAGCAGGCTCACCGGCGTGACCAGGTGGAAGTAGTGGGCCACCAGCGGCAAGGAGCCAAGCCAGGCCGCGAGCGAGACGCCGAAATTGAGCGTCGCCCACCGCAGCGGCGGGTCCAGCCAGCGCCGCCACCGAGGCAGCAACTCGCTCGGCAGCAGCGGGTCATGGTGCAGAAGGCGGTCGCGAAGCCGTTCCAGCGGGGGGAGCAGCAGGGCCATGCTCAAGACCACAAAGAACGAGAGCTGAAAACTGGCCTGGAAGAGCTGGCGCGGTTCCCAGACCAGAATCACCAGAGCCGACGCGACCAGGGAATTGAGGAGGTCGGCGGGACGTCGCATCGCCCAGCCCAAGACGACGATGGTCATCATAATCGTGGACCGGATCGCCGACGCCTGCCAGCCGGTGGCCATCGTGTAAAACCAGATCATGGGAATCACCACCGCCCCGCACGCCGAGCGTGGGACCTGCAGCACGCGGAGGAGCGCGACGAGCATTCCCGCGATCAGCGCGATGTGGAGCCCGCTGATTGCGAAGATGTGCATGGTTCCCGTGCGCATGAACGGCTCAGCCACTTCATCCGTCAGGGCCGTGCGCCAGCCGAGCGTCATGGCCCAGAGCAAGCGCAGGAACTCATCCTCGGCCGGCAGGCCGCGCGCCAAAGTCTTCTGCGCCCAAACCAGAAACCGAGTGGCCAGCGGCGGCACCGTGCCCGGGTCCAGCGCTTGCCAGTCGGCAGGCCCGCGGACGCGAAGTTGATGGTAAATCCCCTGCCAGCGGAGGTAAGCGCGGTAGTCAAAGAGGCCCGGCGCGCGGGGGCCGTCAGCCGGCGAAAGGACGCCTTCGATCTGGACCCGGCCCTCGGCGTGGAACGATGTCAGTAGTTGGCCGCGTGTGCTGACCACCACCCGGCCGCGGGCGGGGAAGGCCGACTCGTTCAAGAGCAGTTCCTGCACCTCGAGGATCGCGACGGTCTGGGGTGGCCCGTCGCGTCCCGCGGCCGGCTCGCGCAAGGTCGGATCGCCCACCAGCGTGCCCCGAAGCGTTGCAATCTGAGCGCTCTCGCCAGCCAAGAGTCGCAAGTCGTGGGGCGAGAGAACGGTGGTGCGGAGGGTCAGGGAAGAGAAGCCGGTGATCATCGCCAACGGCCAGAGCAGGGAAGCGCGCCAACGCGGTCGCACCAAGCTTAGCGCCAGCAGGCCGAACCCCGTCGCGAGGCACGCCATCAGCGGCACCGTCCACCACGCGGCCATCACCACGCCCAGGGCGTAGGCTATGGCGACGGGCAGGAGCGGTTGCTTCATGGGCGGCGAGCCTGGTGGCGATCGAGGCTTCGCCCGACAAGCAAGCGGCTCAGGCGGGTTCCGGCAAGCGTTTCGTGGTTCGCCCCGCAACCCTCCCGCGCTCCGCCAACCAGATGCCGAAAAGCACCGCCGCAGCTCCGGCCGCGTCCCAGCCCACATCTGAAACGCTGCCGGTCCGATTGGGCACCAGGGCTTGGTGCCACTCGTCGCTCGCGGCGTAGGCGAGGCAAAGCAGCCAGGTCATCGCAGCGTGCCGGCCATTCCAAGCCCAGTCACCAGCTCCGGCCGACCCGCGAATCGCCCGATAGACCAGTGCGGCGAGGATGCCGTATTCGGTCATGTGGGCGAGTTTTCGGATGGCAAACTGGAGCCACTGCAACGTGGGCTCGTCCAGTCCGGGAAAGAGCCACAGCAACAGGGGGCGCAGGAACTGGCCGGTGCTCTCGAACGAGAACAGATTGGTGGAAGCCAGGAAAATCAAACCCATCCACAGGGCGACGGGCAGCCACCAGCGGGCCCCGCGGGTCGGGCGTTTCATTCGTTTGGAAACGCTCAGAGCTTGTGATCGAGGAGCCGGCCGAAGTCGCAAGTGGGCGGCTCGCCGACTCGGTTAAGCTGGTAGGATCCGCCGGAAGGGCACCGCGGTGGCTCCTCAAGTTTCAGCAGCGGCAGAATCTGGCGCCACTCCACCGCGGCGTTTGTGGGCATTCGGGTCTGCTCAGCCCATTGCCGCTTGGCGGTGTCAATACGCTCGAGGTGAGCGAGGCAGATGCCGCGCTTCACTTGCTGCCGCTGCGCCTTGAAGTTGGGCCAGGCGAGCTTGTACAGGAGCAATCCGATCGCCAGGAGGAAGATGACCTCCAGCAGCGTGATGCCCGACCGGGTGGAATGCTTGATGCGCATGCCGGCTCCAGACGTTCCGGGTCAGTTCTCGTCCTCCGCCTCGAGCGCTTCGCCTTTTTCGTTGCTGCGCGCGAGGATCGCCTCGACGTACACCAGATTCGTCTCGCCGGCCCGCTGCACCAGCTTGAGCAGGTTGTCCATGCTGGAGACCTCTTCCAACTGCTCCCGGACGAACCACCCGAGAAAATTTTGGGCAATGTGATCGCCTCCTTTCACGGCCAGATCCATGAGGCGGTTGATCTGCCGGGTGACGGTTTGCTCCCAAGTGAGTGATAGCTTCACGGCTTCGGCCACGCTGGCAAACGAACTCTTCGGCGCCGGGATCGCAGGGATCTTCACCTCGCCCCCCGCTTCCACGATGTAGTTGACGAATCGCATTGCGTGGTCGCGCTCCTCGTCCGCCTGCCGGTAGAAGCGCGCGGCGAGTTCGTTGAGCCCCTCGCCGGCGAAGTGGGACGCGATGGCCACGTACTGCAGGGAGGCGCCAAACTCATTGCCGATCTGCTCGTTGAGCGCGGCGTTCATCTTTTGGCTGATTAGCATGGGTCCCTTTCCGCTTTGTTTCCTTCGAGCGCTATTCTAGGCCGACGGCGGTTCAACACAAGCGCCGAACCGGTCGGCCCGCGAGCGACCCCGGCAACGGGCCGGGCACGCCAAGCAGGCGGGCAGGGGGAGCGTTTCGAGATCGTCAGGGTTCGTGAGCGCGATGGGCCAATTCGTCGAGCAGCCGGCGCGCCACCGGTTGTTCGGGCCGCGCGGCCGCGAGGTCTTCCAACAACTGGCGGGCCGCCGCGGGATCGCCCGCGGCAAGGCGCATCGCATGGGTCAGAGCCCGCGCGTAACCCGTAGTGAAATCCGGACTCCGCCGGGCGCTGGCAAGAAAGAACGCCAGTGCTGCGTCCTGCCGTCCTTTGTCTTCCGCCGCCAGGCCGCGGAGGTAGTCGTCGCGCGCCGCGATGAAGGACTGCAGACGCTTTCGGAATGAGGCGGTGTCTTTTGCTTCGGAGACGAGATCACCTGCGTCGTCCGGCCGGAGGCCGATCAGGTCGAAAAGCAGTTCGGGCCCGGCGCTGTTTGGCCGGGATTCACCGCGGGCCGCCCAGAAAGTGACCAAAGGACGGTCGTCGGTGTTCAGCGGCCCCTGATTCGCGTAGTCGGCGAGGGCCTGCCGGCCCGTGAGGAAACTGCCGAGCAACTGGACGGTGTCGGTCAGTGCCAGCGGTTGGAGCGCGGAGCGCAGGCGCATGCCCTCCGCGCGGCTGGCCATCCAGTCCGGCGGGTAGGCGCGACGGCTGATGGATCCAACCAATCCAACCACCGGCGTATCCAAGTTCGGCCGCAGCAGCCAGGCCTGCGCCTCCGGGAAGACGGCGAGGAAAGTGCGAATGATCAGCCGAAGGGTGTCGCGGTCCAACTGATACAGCGGCAGCCATTGACAGACCAGGCCGCCCGGGTTCAGTCGGTCGCGCAGCGCCGCGAAATGCTCCCGCGTGTACAGGTTGCCGGCACCGTCGCGGGCCGGATGGAACAGGTCGGCCACAATGACATCGTAGCGGTGGGGCGTCGCCCGCACGAAGCGTCGCGCGTCGGCCAGATGCAATGTCAGTCGGCCAGCCCACTCGGGCCGCCCGCTTTCAGCGTCAAACGCCCCCATCACGGCGGCGACCTCTTCGGATAGCTCGACGCCCTCGGCCAGCAAGTCCCGGTGGACTGCCATTGCGCCAAAGCTGATTCCCGTGCCCACGCCGAGGAACAGCGCCCGTTGTGGCGCCTCATGCAGGAGCAAAGGCAGATGACTTTGGCGGCGTTCCGCGTTGGACGAGGCGGTGCCGCCCATCGTGAAACGGTTGTTCACCCGCAAGGTCCGGTGTTGATCCAGCGTGGCCACAACGACGGCGGTCGCGGCTGCGCCGGCTTGAACCGCCACCAGTTGCTCGCCCGGGGCCGGGCGCAGCAGACGCGGGGAATCTGCCGCGAACAGTGCGGCAACGAGCAGGGCGATCATTCCGACGGCGGCCGGACCCAAGATCGCCCGGAGCGCTGGGGTGGAACCTGGAGGCCGGATCAGGGACAAACCGAGGTAGCCGGCGATCAACGAGGTGAAGGCCCAGCGCCCGCCCACCAGCGGCAACACGAGGACCCCGAACACCAAGGGCGCCAACGTTCCGCCGAGAGTGTTCCACGCGACTGCCCGTCCGACGCGGCCGTTGCTGCATCGCTGCCACTCGGCCAACGCGGCAAAGGTGGCACCCATGAACAGCGTGGGCGGCACCAGCACGATCGCCGCCACGACCCCCTCGGCCAGCATGGCACCAGTCGTCCGATCGCCGAGGAGGTGTCCCAGGCTGGCCAGCCACTCAGGGGCGGTCGTCAACAAGGCCGCACCGCCGGCACCGGTGGCCGCCAGACTCGCGAGCAGCTTCCGCAGTCGGTCAGCGGGGTCGTGGTGGCGAAACCAGTAACGTTCGCCGAAGGCTCCGGCCGCCGTCCCTACGAGGAACACCACGAGCACCATCGCAAACGTGAAGACCGTGTCCGTGAACACCTCGGCCAGGAGCCGGACGGTCAGCACCTCGTAACCAATTCCCAGCAGGCCGGTGCCGGCCAGAACGACCATGCTTGGCGCGGTTTCCCCTGCCTTCACCCCCGCGTTCGCCGCCTTGGCGGCACCGCCAAGATCAATCGCACAGCGCGAGAGGGCCAGCGCAGTGAATCCGCAAACCAGGCTGGCGCTGGCGAGCAGCAACAACGTGCGGCGGAAACCGAATTCCGGGATAAACCAGAGCGCTCCGGCCACCGCCCCGACGACCGCGCCTGCCGTGTTGGCCGCGTACAACCCGCCGACCCCGCTGCTCGCCGACGTCAGCGCGCCGGCCCAACGAACCATCGCGGGCAGGGTGGCGCCCAGGGCCGCTGTGGCGGGTAACAACGCCAACAGCGGCCCGGCAAACGCCAGGCCCCAGTGACGGAGCGGTGACGGGCTCAGGCCGATCGCCGGGCCGAGCTGTTCGTTAAGCCACGGGATCAACCACGCGGTGGTCGTCGTCCAGAGTCCGATGGCCATTTCCAAACCGCCATACCAGCGCGCGGGGTTCGCGGTGGTGACGATCCTCCGATCGAGCAGGGCCGCGCCGAGCGCCAGTCCCGCGAAAAACGCGGCCACAACCGCGAGCACTGCCGGCAACTCCTGCCCCAGCCCGCCGGTCAGTTGGCGGGTCCAAACAAGCTGGCAGCCCAGGCCGCTGGCTCCGGATAGAATCAGGAGCAGGTACGGCAGAATTGGTATGAAGGCGCGGGGGATCACGGGCATCGCGGGCCGGCCGGAAAGCTACCGGCCCCCTTTTGACGCGGCAAGCAACGGTCCGGCTCGTCGCGTGGCCGGTGAGCAGTTATCCTTCCGACATGAACAGTGTGCTGCTCGAGGCGGGCTTCATTCTGCTGCTGCTGGTGGGGAATGGTGTGTTTGCCATGACCGAGCTGGCGGTGGTCTCCGCGCGGAAGTCGCGGTTGAAGGGCATGGCCGCGGCTGGCGACCAGCGGGCGGCCGCGGCGCTGGCGCTGGCGGAATCACCGAACCGCTTTCTGTCCACCGTGCAGGTCGGGATCACCATGGTGGGCATCCTGGCCGGGGCTTTCGGCGGGGCCACGCTGGCCGCGCATATCGGAAATGGACTCGCGGCGGTCGGCGTGCCGGGTGCCTACGCCCAGGCGGCGGGCGTGGCGGTCGTCGTGGTTGTCATCACCTTCTGCTCGTTGATCGTGGGCGAGCTGGTTCCCAAGCGGGTGGCGTTGGCCAATCCCGAAGGCATCGCCCGAGTGATGGCTGGGCCGATGGCTCGACTCGCCGCCTTGGCGTGGCCGTTGGTCAAGGTCCTGAGCATGACCACGGAACTGGTGCTCCGGTTGCTGGGGCTGCGGGAACGCAAGGAAAGCCCCGTGACGGAGGAGGAGGTGCGCGCGCTGATCCGTGAGGGCCGGGAGGCGGGGGTCTTTCACCAAACGGAGGCCCGCAGGGTGGAGGGCGTCCTGGCGCTCGATCGGCTTCCGGTCCGCGAAATCATGACCCCGCGGGCGAAGATCATCTGGATCAACGTCCACGAGGCCCACGAAACCATTTGGCACAAGGTCGTTGTCAGCGGCCACACGACTTTCCCGGTCTATCAGGGCGACCGCGACAACGTCGTGGGGATGATCTCGGTGAAGGCGATCTACGCGAATCTTGCGGCCGGTTTGCCGGTCACGGTGAAGGACCTGATGAGCAAACCGCTGATTGTGCCATCGTCCCTGGCCGCAATCTCGCTGCTGGAGACGTTCAAGCGCTCGGGCCAATTCCACGCGCTGGTGTCCGACGAGTTCGGCGGGATTGTCGGCCTGGTGTCGCTGCATGACGTGATGGAAGCCGTAATCGGAGACTTTCCGTCGCAGGACATGAGGCTGAAACCGATGGCCAAGCGTCGGGAAGACGGCTCCTGGTTGGTGGATGCGATGATCGAAATCGAGGACTTACAGGCGCAGATGCCGCAGTTCATCCTGCCGCCGCCGGAGGCGAGGAGCTACCATACCTTTGGTGGGTACGTCTTCGAGCAACTGGGCCGCGTGCCGGCGGAGGGGGACGCTTTCGAGGCGCAGGGCTACCGCATCGAGATCATCGACATGGACCGCAACCGGGTGGACAAGGTGTTGCTCATCCCGCTCGATCGCCTTCCACCCCGTCAGTCGTGAGGGCGGGTATTCAGCCGACACCGGTGCCGATCGGCGATGCTGCCCGACCGGATTCCGCTTCCAGCACCGCCGCGACCCGGAGCACTTCGGTGACGCTCCAAGCCTGGGCATCACAGCCCCGCTGAGGGTGCGGGGCGTCACCGTCGAGGATTTCAGGCAGTTGCCCGACGCAGCCGGCGGCGAGCAACTGGTCCACGCCGCCGAGATATGCGGTGGCCGCCGCAGTTGCGGCTGACGAGAAGTCCCACGCCCGTGCTAGCGCCTCGCAGAAGGTTGGCAGTGTCCAAACCCAGGCGGTGCCGTTGTGATACGCGGGCTTGCGTCGGGTGTCTTCGTCGCCTTCGTAGCGGCCCCAGTAAGGGGCGAACGGATCGTTCAACAGGCGGCCATCGGCAGCCCGAATCGGGAGCGGGAGTCGCACCCGCAGCGGTGCCAGCGAGCGGAGGGCCCCGGGAACTACCAAGTGCTGACGCGCCGCCTCCACACACCGACGGGCGCGTTCGCCCTTCGCCAGCCCGAGAGCGATCAGAAACAGGCAATTGTTGCGCAAGGCATCGTCCACCTTGCCCGTGCTGGCAGAAGCCGCCGCCGGCGCGCGCAACGTGTCTGCGTACCAACCTTGCTCTGCCAGCCAGAAATGCTCTTCGACCGACCGCATCGCCCGCTCTGCCAAGTCGCGCCAAGCTTCGCGGAAGGGCTTCGCTCCGAGCCGGTCCAACAGCCGCAGCAGGCGAATCCACAGCGCCTGAATTTCGATCGGATACCCCTCCCGGGGCGTGCCGGCAGGATGATTCGTATCCATCCAGGTGAAGTGGCTCGGGCTCCACACCAGTCCGGAGGCCGGATCCACCCGAATGCCATTGGGCGTGCCGGCCAGGTAACGGGCGGCGATGGATTCCAATACGTCACGCACCGTCCGGCCGTCCGGCCCTACGGTCATGGCGAACAGATCAGCCCTCGGGTGGGCGACCGCGAACTCTTCGCAGACGACCCCATACCACAGCGGTGCATCGCTGGTGTCGCGGTTTGAGGCGTTGTCGCCGTGGATCGTGTTGGGCAGCGTGCCGTTGGATTCGAAGCGGCCGAACACGCGCAGGATTTGCTGAACGTCGTCCCGCAAGCCCGCCGTCAGAAGTCCGCGCGCGGCAATCAGCGTGTCGCGGCCCCAATCGAGGAACCACGGATAGCCGGCAATCACCGTACGCCCCTCGCCGCGGCGAACCACAAAATCGCGCACCGCGAGGCGAAGTCGGTCGGCGATGGTCTCGGGCGAGGTGGCTGCCGGCACGGCGGGTTTCACCGGCGAGATTCCTGCGGCCGATTCGGCGGTGAGTATCAGCGTCACCCGGGCGCCGCGCGGCAGCGGCAACTCGAACCAGCCGGGGCTGTAGGCCGCGCCGGCCGCGACCTGGCCCCGAGCCGCCTCGACCGGGTGGGGAATGTTCTCGGACCACTCGGGCTGTGGGTGATATTCGCCGGCATCCGCCCAGACCCGCAGGTGGCGGTGCCGATCCGGCGTGAATTGAAACCCGCGAAACCGGTCCTCGCCGCCGGGGCCCGTAGAAGTCCCCGGAGCTGCCGCGTCCTTTCCGAGGCGACCCGGGCCCCCGTCAGGCGCAGCCAGCGGGTGACAATGGCTTTCGAAATGGTGTTCGGCCCCCGGATTGCGGTGGGTTTCCTGATGGAAGTTGCGGTCCTCGATGTCCAGCCGGACCGTCAGGCGAACGTCCGCCTCGGCCGGCAATTCCTTTCCGGACTGCGGGGCCACGTCCGGACGACGGAATTGGAGCACCGTGGTGTTCTCGCCGGCAACCATCCAGGCACGGAGCTCAACACTCGCGAAGCGGCCGTCGCCTCCACTGGCCATGAACTGCCAGCACGCCGGAGGCCCGGGCGCGAAGGAGGTCAGGTTCCCGGCATCCAGCGCGGACAAGAAGCCGTCGGCATTCGCCCACACCCGCACGCGCTTGACGAAGACATGGCGATCCACCGGGACTTCGGGGTGCAGGTTGGCGGCGAGCACGCAATCGTACTTGGAGTACACAGTGCCAAGGTTGATGCCCATCCGGGCCATGCCGCCGCGGCCATTGGTCAGCAGCACCATGCCGCCGGCGCGGGGAGCCGGTTCCGGTGCGGTCAGGGCCTCCGCAACGAGGTGGCGCAGCGTGGCGTTGACGTGCGCTTCGCCGGCGCTGTAACGCTCCAGTTCCAGGTGCGCGGTGCCCGGTTGCGGGAGCGGGGGGAAACAGGCGATGTGCCGGCCCTCGATTAGGATGGACTGCCGGTGAACGGGGGGTGGGCCAGCAACGGTTCGGCGCGTCGCCCGAAACGGGCCTTCATCCTCGACGAGCAGCCAGTGGTCGGGCGGTACCGGGGTTACCCGCCGGCGATCGGCGGGCCGCCACGTCACCACCCGGCGATAGGAATCGAGATGCCGTTCGAGTTCCGCCACCAAATCACCGCCGCGGATGGTGGTGTCAAGGTAGGTGGCGGCGCTGAGGTACCCGGCACAATCACGCCGGAGCAGGTCGGCAAGCCGTTGCACGGGCACGGCCCCAATGGCATCCGGAGCCAGGTGTTGGGCCAGCACCTCCACTGCCAGGGCTTCGATCGCTTTGTGCTGCCGGTAGGTATCTCCGGCCAACCCCTTCGGCTCTGCGCTCAGGGCAACGCAATGAACCGCCGCCGGACCCAGCAGGTTGCGGCACCGGCCGCCAGACTTCCTCGGCTTGGGCAACGGTCCCGCAAGCAAGTCCACGCAACAGGATCGCTCCCATGCCGTGACCAGGTCCCTCGCGACGGGGTCCAGTCGGGTGGGATCGGTCGTCAACGGCTGCGGCGCTTGGGTATCCGTGTTGACGAGCACCAGCACGGCGTCCTCTCCGTCCGCGGCCTCGCGCAGCAGCGCATAGACGGGTGCGCCGGCCGGACTGATGCGCGTCAGTCGGGCACCGTCAAAGAAGCACGGATGCGAGGCCAGTAGTTGGTTGAGCCGGGCGAGTTCCGACACGAGGTTGTCCTCGGCGCCCCAGTTCAACGGCGGGCTTCCGTGGACATTGATCTTCTCGGTCGCCAGCCACTCGACGCCGCAGGTGAAGCCGAAGCCGCCGGCCACACTGGTGAGCGCGCAGAGCCGGTTGCGCAGGAGCGACCACGCGCGGCCCCGCGCCGCGAGGCGTGCGTTGTCGTGGGTCTCGCTGTAGTGAACGAGCAGACCCACCCGGTGGCTCTGGCGCAGCGCGTGGTCGAGATAGCCGGAGACCTGGGGGCCGTCGTAGTTTTGAAACAGCTCGGAGTAGGCCCATTGCATCCCCCCCTCGGTCAGCAGCGTCGCCGTGTCCTCCCACCCGCCGCCGAGGCCCTCGAGCAGGAAGACCGTGTCGGGGAATTCCTGTTGCACGCGGGCGATGATGTATTGCCAGACCGGGCGGGGCACCTTGTAGCCGGCGTCGCACCGGAAGCCGTCCACGCCGCGCCGGCACCATTCGAGGAGGGCCTCGGCAATGACGCGGCGAACTGCGGCGTGGTGATGCTCCAGCTCGACAAGGTCCCGCCAGATGTTGCCCCAGGCACCGGGGCTTCGGAACCGCCCGTCCGGTTCACGCGCAAACCACTCGGGATGACGCTCCTGGAGGGTCGAGCCCCAGCCCGTGTGGTTGATGACAATGTCGAGAAACAGCCGGCCGCCAAGGGCGTGAACGTCATAGGCCAGTTCCTTGAATTGCTCGATGCCGGTGGTGCGTTGGTCAAACTCGATCAGCGCCGGGTCAATGGCCAACAGATCCCCGCAGGCATACGGGCTGCCAAACCGTCCGAACCGGGCGTACGACGTGGGCGTGGGGTTGACCGGCAGGAGGTGCAGAATTCGGCAGCCCAGGGTCGTGAAAACATGCGGCAGTTCCTTTCGCAGGTCGCGCAAGCGGCCAGAGGGCGGAATGACGGTGTAGCCGGCTTGGTCGAGTGCCTCGAGCGAGGTTGGGGACGACAGGGCTTGAGACTTCGCCGGGCCGAAGAGCCGGGGCCAGGCGCAATAAATCGTGTTGGCGGTGCGACACCAAGCCGGCTGGACGTTGATTCCCACGTTCGGGCCCTCAGGCCAGAGCTGCCAGCCGCGCTCGTCGAGCGCGTAGGTCTTGGCTTGGAACCAGCCCACCTCCGCCAGCGGGATTTCCACGACCCACTGATCCCCCTCGCGCGCCATCGGCACGTCGTGCCAGGCCGCGCCGGCCGGAGTGCGGCCCGTTTCCACCAGGGCAATGGTCTCCTCCCGCTGCCGTGCAGCCCGGCCCAGATTCGTGCGCAGGCGGGCCCGCCAGCCCGGCAACGGGCCTCGGCGATCGGCGAAGGCCAGCGTGAACCGGGCACTGTCACCCACGAATCTGACCTGTTGTTCACCCGGCGCCGGAGTCTGGACAAGTATGCTCATCAATTTGGACACGACCGCCCCGGTCGCGCCGTCGGTTTATGCGCGAGATGAGGTCCAAGTTCAATCCCCGGTCCGATCCTCGCCGCTGGAATCCTCGCCGGGCGGAAGGATGACGGGTTGAGACGCTGTGGAATGGATCGTCGCAGGCACTCCAGACCAGCACCGGGGCCGGCCGCTCACCCGGCAGACGGGCCTGCCGGCGCGGTCAGTTGGCCCGGAAATTTCTTCCTTGGCCGCCCAGTTCTTGCTATGAACACTCGCACCATGCGCCGTTGTTACAGCCTGCTCGCCCTGGTCGCGCTCGCCCTTCAACTCGCGATCTCGTCGGCGGCCGCCACCTTCAAACTCGAGGACGGGACGACGATCTACGGTGAGTTGTCGGGATTCGACGATGCGGGCGCGGTCTTTCGGCTCGACAGCGGCGGTTTCTCCCAGCGAATTCCATGGAGCAAGTTCACCCAGGACAGCCTCAAGGACCTCGCGGAGAACAGCCGGGTCCGGCCGCTGGTGGACCCGTTCATTGAAATCCCGCCCGAGGCCAAGCCCAAGCCGCGCCCGATCGTGTTGAAAGATGTGCCCAAGGTGGACCTGCCCGGCAGCCGCACCACGTTCTTCAGCTCGCTGCCGACGCCGGTGGGCCTGTTCATTCTCGGACTTTTGTACGTGGCGAATCTTTTCGCGGCATACGAAATCGCCCTGTTCCGGAATCGTCC
>CALJWR010000148.1 GCA_937976685.1 uncultured Verrucomicrobiae bacterium | reverse complement strand
GCCAACGGCAAGGCCGTGGTCGGGATGAAGATTTTTGGCGCCGGCAAGCTGATCACTCCCGACGACAAGGACGCGTCGCTCAATTACGTCTTCCAGAACCAGCTTGTGGACGCGATCACGGTGGGCATGCGCAAGATCGAGGAAGTGGATGACACCCTCGAGCGCATGAGCCGCGTGAAGCTGGCGTAAGCGCGGAGTGCGCCTGTTCGCCGCCGGCTGCTGGACAATACCTCTCCGCCGGGATCAACCCGGTCTGGTCACAACCAGACCGGCCTGTGGTCCTTGGCTAGTTTGCGAGCCGGGCGCGGTAGAAACGTCTTGGTCGGGGCGTACGATCCGCAAGTTGCGCTTCGCCTCCGGTGTCCGTCGTGATGGCGGTGCCATCCCAAGCGGTGAAGTCGCTGGTTCCCTCGATGACGTAGCCCGTGTTTGGCTCGCCCATCAGGCTCAAGCGCATCCCACCGCCTTGGTCATACCCGGCGGGCGCGAGTCGGGCGTGGGCCGGTTTGAAAGCCGGCGGCGCAGCGGTGATTCGGGGCAGACTGGCGGAGCGCACCAGGAGCCAATCCACCTCAAGCGCGCCGTCGCCCCCAACGAATCCGACCAACGCCGGCACGGGCGGCCGAAGTGGATCGAAATCCCGCCACGCGGTCCAGAGCGTCGGTTCGGGCGTTTCGCCGTCGGCGGGCCAGAGGCGCGTCCATACGTCGGGCCAGCCGGACTGAGTCTTGGGTTCATGCCGCACCCGCAGCCAGTACCAGCGGTTGGTTTCCCAGCGCGCGTCAACAAAGGCCGGCGCTGGCTCGCCACTCGCGGCGAGTCGCAACTGGGACGCGCCGGCCGGATTCCGGCGAAACAAGATCGAGACGCCCCGCCCTTGTTCGGGCTCGACCGCCACCGCCAGGCCGCCCAATGGAGCGGTTCCCGGTGCCGGGCCGGCCACGCGCAGGCGCGCCAGGATTTCGACCGGGTACGTCGCCTCGACCACGGCGCCGGCGAGGATCGCTGCCGGTGCCCTGACCGGGCCGAACCGCAGCAGGCCGTTGGCCGTGCGGAATTCGGTCAGGTCCCCGCGGGCGAACCAACTTCGGTCCGGGGCACGTTCGAAGTCCCACTGCCAGCCGTTCACGCTGGCGCCGGCTTCGGCCGGCATTCCGAGCCGGCTGACCGTGACCTTGCCGAAGTGCAACGGGTCGCCTTGGACGGCGATCCGGAAATCCGCGCCTCCGTTTTGTGAGTTCAGAAACCGGGCTTCCGTCAGCCGGAACTGGGCGGTTTTCCACTGGCGCGAGTTCGCCAGTCGGACGGTCGTCGCGCTGGCGGTGTAGGCGCCGTTGAACGGGGCGTTTGGATCAGGCCCGTCGTATTCAATTCGGAACGTGCCGCTGCCCTGATCAAAGTACTCGACCTCCACGTCCACGAGCATCCGGTCTGCCCACTTGAACGAATCGTGAATCTGAAAATACACGTACCGACCCTGGTACATCGTTGGCGCGACCACGCGGCAGGCGCGGCCGCCGATTTGGGCGGGCTGGGTCGCCCCGTCGGGAAACTCAAACTGCGTCAATCCGCGCGCGTCGTTGGTGGCCTGGAGGACCACGCTGACGGCCTTGAAGTCCGAGTACGGGCCGCGCGGGCGGGGTGGCTTGATACCGGCCTTGAACAGGTCGGCGAACCGACGGTTCAACTCGATGTATTGGCGACCGTATTCCCGCGACGCAGCGATGTCAGTGCCCTCGTGGTATTCATTCCAGGTCTCGACGTGAACCAGCCGCGACGGCGCGCGCAGGAAGCGAATCCATTGCCGCTCGAAGAAGGCGCCGCCCTCCCGGGGGACGATCAGCGGCTCACGGCCAGGCACGGCCGAGTGGTCATAGCCCGGGCCGAGCGCGGCCACGCCGGGATTGCGCAGCGAGATGGCGCCACCCCACGCGTAGGTGTTGTCCGCCTGCACGTTCCAGGAGATCTCTTTCACGATGTAGGGCGTCACGCCGCTGAAGTCGCGGGCAAACTCCTGCCGCACGTACTCAATGCAGCTCTGATCATGCGCTGCGGCAAAGACCGCCGAGTAAAGGAAAACGATCGGGCGACCCTCGATCGTGGCCCAGTGCCGGGCGGGGATCAGGGAAAAGAAGTCACGGATGCTCTCGTAAAACCAGCGCCGGCCGTAGTCGGTGGTCAGGTCAATCTTCCGGCCAGCCGCGTTGTACTCCAGCGTCGAGGTGTCGTAGAACATGCCGATGGCCGGGGGCCTTTGGCCGGCATCGAGCAAGGTCTGGCGGGCCTCGACCAGCCGCACCACTCCGGCGTAACTCCACGGCTGGCTCAGGGCGGGTTTGCCGGGAATGCGCTGCGACGGCTCGCCCCAGTACACCGGCAGCAGGACGTCAATGCCGGCGGCCACCATGTCCTCCAACTGCTTCCGGTGCCAGCTCGCCAGCTTGTAAGAGAAGCCCGCCAGGGTCGGCGGGTGATCGGTCAGGGCGTCCGAGCCGTCGGCGTTGTAGAGGTGCGCGCCGGTGAACACATCGTACCAGTAGAAGTACGAGGTCAACACGACCGGGTCATTGGTGCCGTAGCGCACCGCCTGCGCGAGTTCCCCCGGAGCCGGGTGCAGATAGGGGCCCAGCGGTGGATTGATCTGGGCCTTCCCGGGCCATAAATCGGCCATGATGACAAACCCCAGAGCCAAAGCCGCCGTGTTCAACAGTGACCGTTGCCGCCTCGAGGACTCGTGATCTTCAGCCAGTTTCATGACGGCAGCATGTCATCGGACTCGGCCTCTGCCAGTAGATTCATTTGACCTTCAAGGGAGCCGGTCGTACACCTTGCCTTGGAAACCCGCATCACATCATGAAACAAAAACATCTCCCTATTTTTGTTTCCGCCTGCCTCGGTCTGGCCGGCGGACTTGTCGCGCAAACCGGCCCGTTCAGTCCTGAGGAGTGGCCGGCCACCGTGGACCCAAACGCCATCGTTCATTACGTGGTGACCGACGGCGGGCTCGAGCCGCCCGGCGCCAACTGGGACAATTCCGCGCTGAACATCCTTACTGGTGGCGATCAAGTGACCGAGGATTTCACGATTGGCGGCCACACCGGGAAAAAGGTCACCGGCAACTACCTGAACATCGCCGACTTCCAGTTTCAGACGTGGGCCGACCATGACACGATTGACATTCTGGTGCAGGCGTATGGCGATGCCGGCTTGTTCAACGCCCAAGGTAACCCTCGCAACTTCAACTTCCTGACCGGCACGCTGCCGGAACTGGCGGCACCCAACGGTGGGCAGGTGCCCGTTGAGGCCAAGAACAAGCGGTGGAACTGGATTCTGTTTCGAATTCCCAACGGCATTCGCGCCTCGGATGGGACTCGCTTGGTGGGTTCAATTCCCGGCAATGCCCAAGGGGCATTTCAAAACGGCGGTGTCAACGGCGGCACCATCCGATTTGAGAGCGTGGCCGGGCTGATCGTTCGTGTCGTTGCCTTCGGCACGCTGGGCGCGTTTGGTGAGCCCGAAGCGATCAATCAATTCCTGCCCCCGGAAACGTGTGATCCAGAGCCGAACACCAACCTGGTCGGCGTTGACATCGCTGCCGGCACCTCGAATCACCTGATCGTGCTGAGCGGCCACGACCACAACACGACCATCGTGGAGAACATCGGGCCACCGAGCGACCGGCGCCGTGCGGTGGTGCCGGACGGCATGTATCTCAACTTCGGCATCACCGACAACCACCTCGGTCTGCCGTGCAATGACCCCCGCACGGTCAAGGTTTGCGTGGACTTCTACGACGATCCCGCCTTCGCGGGCCTGAATGTCCGCTTTGGCCCCGAAGCTTACGCCACGGACGACAAGGGCGGGATTGGTTTCTTCCCGGCGGAGAAGCGCCTGTCGCTCACCGGCAGCGGCCAGTGGGTTCGTCGCTCGTGGCTCGTGCCGGCGGTCAGCCTCAAAGGCATCAACGCCGATCAGTACACGGCCGGGCCGCGGTTCATCTCCGAAAACGGTCAGGTGGCGGTGTCCCGGGTGGAACTGGCTGTCCTGAGGGTGGGCGACCACCCGCTGGCCGGGCAGGACCCGCTGGCCGCCTGTGTCGAAGATCCGAACATTTGCACGGATGCCTACGGCAATCTGGCCGAACTGGATCTGGCGAAAGACATCCGTGACGGCATTGACGTGGGCAGCAGTGGTGGCGACCAGAACATGGTCGTGGAAGAGGCGGGTCCTCCGGGCGACCGCCGGCTGGCGGTGCGCGCCGCGCACGATGACGGCAATCCCGGCTTCCAGCACCAGTATCTCAACTTCGCCATCACCGGCGAAAAATTCGGTCCGACCTCACAACCGCCCTTGCACTTGGCGATCTGCGTGACCTATTACGACGATCCGGCGCTGGCCGGCACGGCCTTCAAACCCGAGGTGTACCGGACCGAGGTCAACGGCGTGGAAACCTTTGGCTTCACGCCCGACAGTTTTTACGTGGTGCTCGAAGGCACGGGTGCCTGGCGGCAGGCCTACTGGGAGATTCAGAATGTCAAGCTAAGCGGCGTGAACCAAGGGCCGCAAGCCGCCACGCGGTTCACGACGCGGGACGCCGGCGATGTGCAGGCCAAAATCGCCATCACCCGCGTTCGCTACGGGGTCATCCGTCCGTGCGGCCCACTGGCCGGGCTGAATCCGCTCGCGGCCTGCAAGCCGGTCCCGGAAGTCACGCTCGCCATTGAGCGGGACGGAAACAACGTGAAGCTGAGCTGGCCCGCCGAGGCCACCGGCTTTGTCGTTCAAGCCACGCCCAGTCTCACCAATCCGCAGTGGGGCGCCGTCGGTGCGACGGTTGAGGTCGTAAACGGGCGCAACGTCGCCACCCTGCCCATCGGCACGCAGACTCGGTTCTTCCGGCTCGCCCAGTGAACAGTGTGGCCCGGCTGGCGCGGGCAGTGAAAGCCGCCCGCGCCGGCGAACTCCCCGGGCCTCATCTCGTAGGCCGGTGTCAATCTGCCGAGGTGGAAGGTTGAGTGATGCCATGAGCCGCCAGTCCCTTGTCTCCGGAGGCAGATCCGGTTTTACGTTGATCGAGCTGCTGGTCGTCATCGCCATCATCGCCATTCTCTCGGGCATGTTGTTGCCCATGCTGGGTCGGGCGAAGGAGCAGGCGCGGCGAATGCACTGCACCAACAACCTTCGCCAAATCGGGTTGGGGATCATGATGTACCGCGAGGACAACCGCGACCGGCCGCCCCTCTACCTGGTCAATCCAACGAACAAGACCTACGGATTTCCCGGTGGTAATCGGCCGTATCTGGAAAAGGGCTACGTGGAGGGCACGAACTCGTTCATCTGCCTTTCGGACCGCACGCGCGGGCGGATTCCGATTGATCTGGGCTGGGAGTACTTCGGTGAATTCACCACCAGCTACGCCTACCATTTGGGGCCCTGGCAACAGACCACCGACGAGGGCAAGGCCTGGCTCGAAGACCAACTCGCGCGTTGGAGCACCCGCTTCATCGTCGCGGCCTGTCCCTGGCATCGCCACCTGTTCAGCGGCTGGACCGGCAGCAAGTTCGATCCGCAGAAAAGCTTCGCGAAGAAGACCAACATCAAGGACCTCTGCCTGCGCTACGACGGCGCGGTCAACAATTTCATCTGGCCGGCCACTAACTGGACCGACGAGCCGTACATCCGGACCCGCTGAAGGGCGCCGGGCTCGACCGCCCTTCATTCGGCACGGCCCAAGATTGCCGGCCTTTCACAGCAGCCTGGCCAGCTCGCGATGGTTGACCTTCCCGGTGCCGAGCTTGGGAATCTCCTTCACGAACCGCACCTCGCGCGGCACGCAAAGATTGGTCAGGCCCCTGGCTTTGATGGCCGCGCGCAATTCATCGAGCCCGAGTCTTGGCTCGTTGGTGAAGGCGACCAGCGCTTCACCTTTGTCTTCATCCGGCCGCGCGAGCACGGCGACCTCGCAGCGCTGTCCGTACTGCGGGAACGCTCCGGCCAGGGCATCCTCCACTGCCGTCAGGCTGACCATCTCACCGCTGACCTTGGCGAAGCGCTTGAGCCGGCCGCGGATGGTGAGGAAACCTTCCTCGTCCTGGCTCACGATGTCGCCGGTGTCGTACCAGCCGTCGAGGGCTTGGAACGTGGCGTCGGCGTCGGGGTTGAGGTAACCGCGCATCACATTCGGGCCGCGCACCCACAGGCGGCCGGCGTCGGCGACGCCCTCGACCGGTTCCAACCGCAGGTCCATGCCCGGCAGGAGCCGGCCGGCGGTGCCATGCTTGGGCGCCATCGGGGTGTTCACGCTGATCACCGGGCTGCACTCGGTCGCACCGTAACCCTCGAGGATGCGCACGCCGAATCGCTGCGCCCAGACCCGCGCGGTCTCCTCCTGCACCTTCTCCGCGCCGGCGAAGAGGTAGCGCAGGGCGCGGAAGTCGTACGGGTGCGCGCGGCGGGCGTAGCCGTTGAGGAACGTGTTGGTGGCAAGGAATATCGTGCAGTGCCGGTCGTAGAGCGCGCCGGGCACCAGCCGGTAATGCAACGGCGAGGGGTACAGGAAGACGTACAAGCCGCGCACCAGACCCAGCAGCAGACCCACCGTGAGGCCGAAGCTGTGGAAGGTGGGCAGCGCGTTGAAGACGCGATCGTGGTCCGTCACGTCAATCACGGCCAGCATCTGGCGGAGGTTGGCCAGCAGGTTGCGGTGGGTGAGTTCGACGCCCTTGGGCACGCCCTCTGAACCGCTGGTGAAAAGGATGACGGCCGGCTGCTGGCCGGCGCCGGGGGCGCTGCCATTAGCGGTCGCCGGTCCAGGATCCGAAGCTGCATCGGAATCCCCGGTTCCTCGTTGCTGGTTCGTGGCGGTTGGTTCTTGGTTCCTGCTCCCCGGGAGCACAGTTCCGGATTTGCCACCTTGCTCAGCGGTTTTCGGCCGGTGCCGCAGCAACGATTGCGGCGCGAAACGCATCCGCAACGCGGCCCCCAGCTTGGCCGCGCCGCTGATCTGCGCCCGCACCTCGTCGAGATAGATCAACTCCAGGCCGGCTTCCGCAAACGGCTCGGGCTTGAGCCGCGCTCGCTCGAGAAACACCCGCGAGGTGATGAGATGCTTCAAGCCCGCCAGTTGGGCACAGGAGAGCATGGTGGTTACGCCGGTCGAGAAGTTGAGGATCGCCGGCACCTTTCCGTGCGCCCAGAGACCGAGCAGGGTGACCGGCATCGCATTGATATTCGGCAGCAGGACGCCAACTCGGCGGGCATCGCCCACCTTCGCTGCCAGGCGACGGCCGAGCAACTCGGCGCCGATCAGGAGGCGGCGGTAGTTGATGGGCTTGAGGGTGGCATCCTCGAGGATTTGGCACCTGGGACGGCTTCGCGCAGCTCCAAGAATGGCCTCGTGAACGGTCGCCGGGCCGCAGGCCATTTCGACCCGGAACTGTTGCTCGACCATTCGGTCGCGCAGCCAGGTGGTCAGCGTGGTCCGGGCCTTGGCCGTGCTCACGTGCCGCGGACGGGGCGGGTCAAGGACTTCACTGAAGTGCGCGGTAATGGTGGGCCACCAGCGCCGCCAGCCTGGCTGACGCGACCACTTCAAACGGTTGGCGCCCCGCAGATAGCACGTAATCACCTTCGCTCCCGTCTTGTGCAGGAGAAAGCCCGTGCCATCGAAGAGCTTCATGAGCGTGCCGGTCCGGCTGATCTGGCCTTCGGCGAACAACACGAGCCGGCCGCCCCCTTGGAGGTGTTCGGCCATCCGCTTCACGGCGTAGGGCGACGCGGGGTCAATCGGAAACGTTCGCCGATTGAGCATGATCTTGCGGTGCAGCCAGGAGATCTGGGCGGCCACGCGCGAGACCACGAATTTCCAGTCCAGATCCAGCACCACCCACAGGAACAGGAAATCGAGCCACGAGACGTGGTTCGGCACGAGCAGCACCGGCCCGGGCGTTTTCAGCGACTCGATGCCGTAGGCGCGAAAGCGGAAGCAGACCCGGAGCAGCAGGTGGAAGATTCGGCGGAGCATGGATTCAGCGGTTGGAAGTCAGGAGTTCGGAGTCGGAGGTAAGGTCGCGGGCGCGATCGAACGGCACTGCCGCGCGCGGTGCTGCGCCACGCCAAGCCCGATCATGCTGACGGCGGAAGCGAGGACGGCCAGCGGCCCCAGCCAGCGGTCCAGGGGCAACCCGCCCTTGCCGGCGGGCGGCACGTGCAGCGTGCCACGAATCACCTCGCCCTGGCCGGGGAACGGCAGTTGGGCCGCGACACGGCCCTGGCGATCCACGAACTGCGAGATGCCCGAACTCGCCACGCGAAAGATCGGGACGCGGTATTCCGCCGCGCGGATTGGGGTGATCCGGGCATTCAGCCAGTGCTGGTGCGCGCCCCAGTCCGTTGCGTCCATCGCCGGCACCAGGAGCGCCTGCGCCCCTTGCTGCACCAACCGGTCCACGACGCGTGTGTAGCTGAGGTCGTAGCAAATGGCGATGCCGAGCCTGCCCCAGGGCGAATCCCACACGCGCTGCTCTGGCGCGGGCACACCGTCGTTGAAGAACTGAATCGGCACCGACTTGGCCTGCTTGAAAACCACTCCACCGTTCGTGCTGACGACGAAGGCGGTGTTGTGAAACCGCCCGTTTTCCAGGCGCTCCTTCCCACCGGCGACCAGCCAGCGCTGCTGTTCACGGCACCAGGCGCCGATTTCATCCGGCACCGGGCCGTCAAAGGTGTATTCGCCCAGGAGATAGAGTTGAGGGCGTGCCTGCGGGTCTGGCGGTTCCGCGGCGTGAGCGGCTTCGAGGGCCCGGAGCACTTCCGCCTGCTTTGGGAACTCCAGTTGGATCCCTGCCACTGGTAGCGCGGTGATCGTTGGTTTCGCCTCCGTCACCAACAAGAACGCGAACCACACACCGAGGACGGTGGCTGCCAGGAGCCCGATTAACCGTGAGCGTAGGAGCGTGGATCGCGCCGGAGGACTCTCGACCACGCTCGCCAGCAACGCAGCGCCCAGCATCAACAGCGCGCCGATGCCATAGACGCCGATTCGTGAAAAGCCCCACGGCCATGTTGCCGGCGGAACAAAAGTTCCCGCCGTCAGCCACGAAAAGCGCAGGTAGTACAGTTCGCTGCGGAAGTATTCGAGCCCCAGCCAGAGCACCGGCGCGAGCGCCACAGCCCCGTGCGCGCCCCAGTAGCGGTCCACGCCTTGGAGCAGCAGCACAAACAGCCCGAGCCAGAGCGCCAGCACCAGCCACAGCGCAATCGCTGCCGGCCCAAAGATGTTCCAGAAGAAGTGCAGTTGCGGGCCGTAGATGGCCAGGCCGATGGCCAGTCCCGTATAGAACGCCCAGCGCCCGCACGAGGTCCGCCGCAAGGCAAACAGGCATCCCAGCCACACCAGGACCAGCCACGAGAGGGGAACGTAAAGGAAGCCGAGGTGAAAGGTCGCCACCGCCATCAGTCCGAGCAAAACGACGGTGCGAGGCTTGAGCAGCCCGGCGGAGCACGTGCGGACAGACGGAGTTGGCGACGCGGCTGACACGGCTCACCGATCTGTCGCCGGACCATTCCCCGCGCCGGCAGGTTGCGGGTCGAACCGCAACAGGCAGGCCAGCAGCGCCACGGTCGCCGCCAAGGCAACGAAGACGGCGTTCGGCCCCAGATCGAACCCCGTGAGCAGGCCCAGGAACGCCGCGCCCAGCAACATGGCGAGATAGTCCACGAAGTTCTGGATCGCGATGGTCTTGCCGAGGCGGGTTTGGTCGGACTCCGATTGCAGCGCCGCGTTGAGAGGGACGATCATCAACCCGGCGCACACCCCGGCGGCCACCAAAACGCCAATGACCAGCGCCAGTCCGAACGCTCCGCCCAGCAAGCCCAGACCGAGCACGCACGCGCCCAGCAACCAGCCGTACCGCCGAACCCACGTCAGGTCGCCCACCCGATGTAATTGTCCGGCCAGCAGGCTGCCGCCGACAATCCCCACGACCAGGCCGACCTTGAGCAACGCGAGGTTCTCGTTGGTGATGTGTTCCTCCGCCACCCCGGCAGCCGCCAGCACCTTCGCGCCCCACGCCTGAAGATTGTTGCGCATCGCCGCTCCCGAGAACCAGAACACGCCGCAGCCGAGCAGAATTCGCCCGAGGCGCGCATGGGAGACCAGCCGCCACAAATCGCTGAGGAATTCCCGCAAACTGCGCCGGAAACGCGCGTCCGGGTTGTGCGGCGTGCGGCTCATGAAGGAGTTGAACGTCAGCGCCAGGACGTACCAGGCAAGCGACACCGCATAACAGGGCACCAGCGACCGGGTATGGTCGTAAAGCACCGCGCCGGCGCCCAGACCGGAGATGATCGCCACGAGCGTCAGCATCTCGACCGTGCCATTGGCCTTGACCAGCCGCTCGCGTGCCACGATCTCCGGCAGTACACCGTACTTTGCGGGCGAGTAAGCGCAGGCGCCCATGCCGACGATGGCATAGCCGACCACCTGCCACGGGAGGTTGGCGGCGGCGTTCGTGGGGTGGAGGAGGATGCCCGACAGACCCACGGTGGTGCCCAGCAGTTTGATCAGGTTGCCGCCCGCCAGCCAGCGGGTCTTGGGAAAGCGGTCATTGACGAATCCCGCCAGGGGCGCCAGCAGGATGAACGGCAGAAAGAAGACCGCGCTGTACAGCGCGTTCTGGCCGTTGACGAACTGTTCGGTGATCTTCCCTTCCCGCAGCGCGAAGGTGAGCGGCCCAAGGATGGCCGCGAGCAGGAAGTTGTCCCCGAACGCGCCGAGAAACTGGCTGGCGAGCAACAGCGGATAATTGCGGCCGTCTTTCATGCGCGGGAGAGCGGATCGGGGCGGTTCGGGTTCAGGGCCTGCTTGCGAACGCGCCGCAGGTCCGTCGCGAGGCGGCGCGCGCGGGGAAGGGAGAGGTGCGCCAGCGCGGCCTCGATCCGCTCGAAGTACGGCGGCAAGATGGCCCGTAGCAATCGGTGGCCTTCCGCCGTCAGGACGACGCGCCAGGACCTCCGATCGCCCGGCGCCTCCCGCCGGCGGACGAGCCCGCGGGACTCCAGTTGGTCCACCAGGCCGGTGAGGTTGGACCGGTGCATGACCAGGGTCTGGCTCAGTTCTGTCTGGTTCAGGCCCAGCGGCTGGTCGCGAAGGACGTTCAGGACATTAAACTGGCTGGGCGACAGCTCCCAGCGGGCGAAGAAGGCGCGACTGGCGTTCCAGACGGCGTCCGCCGCGCGGAGCAGCTCCAGCAGCGCCTCGTAGCGCGGGCCGGTGACAATGGGCGCTTCCACCGGGCAATGTCTAATCGTGGATTGTTTAGGTGTCAACAATCTGTTTGCTGGCCGGCGTTGGCTTCACTGGCTGACGGGAAGACGGCGATTTTGCCGTGGCGGCGGGGGACGGGGTGTCGCACGCTGGGGCCGTGCAGTCGCTCGTCGAAGACTTCCTCCAGCACCTCCGCCACGAGCGCGGCCAGGCGGAATTGACCCAGCGCACGTACCAGGCGCACTTGATGCGGTTTGTCGCGTGGGCGGAGGGACAAGGATTGCGCGACTGGAAGCAGGTCGAGTTGCGGCACCTGATGACTTACCTGACGCACGAACGAACCCGGGGCCTCGCGGGCGAGCCCGAGGCCTCGCCGCGCCGCCTCAGTTCCGAAAGCGTGTACTTGGAGGTCGCCGCGCTGCGCGCGTTCTATCGCTTTTGCGAGCAGGAGCGCCTGTTGCCCTCGAATGTGGCGGAACAACTCTCTCTGCCGCGCCGGTGGCAGCGCTTGCCCAAGTCACTGACGCACGCGGAAATCACCCGACTGCTGAGGCCGCCGGTGGGCGAGGATCCTTCCGACCTGTGCGACCAGGCGGTGCTGGAACTGGCCTATGCCTCGGGACTTCGGCTCGCTGAACTGCGGCATCTGCGGCTGGAGCAGCTCCACCTCGAGGCCGGTTTTGTCACGGTCGTGGGGAAGGGTAACAAGGAACGGGTCGTGCCGGTGGGGCGGCCGGCCCGGGACGCTCTCGAACGATACCTGACCGCGGGGCGTCCGAAGCTGGTCACGGCCCGATCGCCGGCGGCGGTTTTTTTGACCCGGCGAGGCACGCCCTTTGCCCATGTGACGCTGTGGGGACGCATCAAGCGGCGAGTGAAGAAGGCGGGCATCGAACGGCGGGTGACGCCCCACATGTTGCGCCACAGCTTTGCCACGCACCTACTGGAACGCGGCGCTGACCTGCGGGTGATCCAGGAACTGCTCGGCCATGCGACCATCGCCACCACCGAGGTGTACACCCACGTTGCCGGACCGCGTTTGCGGGAGATTCACCGGAAGTTTCACCCCCGGGCGTAGGCCGGGCAGGGCGACGGCGTCCGGATCTCTGGCACAGGGCGTGCCGCCCGCCCCCGCCGTTCGCGGCGCGTCAGGCGGTCGTCAGCCGGCCTTGAGCGAGGCCATGTCAATGACGAACCGGTACTTCACATCCTGCTTGAGCAGGCGTTCCCAGGCTTCGTTGATGTGCTGGATGGGGATGAGTTCGATGTCAGCGGTGATGTGGTGCGCCGCACAAAAGTCGAGCATCTCCTGCGTTTCCCGAATGCCGCCGATGGCCGAGCCGGCGAAGTTCCGCCGTGGGAGCAGGAGGTTGAATGCCGCCACGGGCAACGGTTCGCCGGGGGCGCCGACCAGGGTCAGCGTGCCGTCCAGCTTCAGCAGGCTCAGGTACGTGTTGATGTCGTGCGGCGCGGAAACGGCGTCGAGGATGAAGTCGAAGCTCGCCAGATGCTTCCGCATCGCGCCGGCCTCTTTCGAGATGACGACCTCGTGCGCGCCGAGCCGGAGACCGTCGGCCACTTTGCCGGGTGACGTGGTGAAAAGCACCACCTGCGCGCCGAACGCGCGGGCGAATTTGACCGCCATGTGGCCCAGTCCGCCCAAGCCCACGATGCCCACCTTCATGTTGGGCCCCACCTTCCAGTGCCGGAGCGGGGAGTACGTGGTGATGCCCGCGCAGAGCAGCGGTGCGGTGGCAGCGAGGTCCAGATCCGCGGGCGCGCGCAAGACGAACGCCTCGTCCACGACAATGCTGGTGGAATAGCCGCCGAAGGTGTGGCCGCCGAGAAATTTGTCCGGGCCGTTGTAGGTGAGAGTGGGGAAGGCGTGGCAGTATTGTTCGAGACCGGCCTGGCAACTGGGGCAGGTGCGGCAGGAATCCACCATGCAGCCCACGGCAGCGCGGTCGCCCGCCTTGAAACGCTTCACGCCACCGCCCACCCGGGTCACCCGGCCCACGATTTCGTGACCGGGCACGCAGGGATAGAGCGTTCCGGGCCATTCGCCGCGGGCCGTGTGCAAGTCCGAATGGCAGACGCCGCAGTAGAGGATTTCGATTTCGACATCGGTCGGTGTGGGTTCGCGGCGGTCAATCGTCAGCGGGACAAGGGGCGCCGTGGCGCTGTGCGTAGCATACGAACGAGCTTTGGTGGTCGTCATGACGGCGAGGGTAGCGTTGTCCGCGCATTCGTCACGAAGGAAGGGTCGCAGCCACGGTGATTCTATTTAAATTTCTGAAGGGTTGCGGTTGTTGAGGTTGGAGAAAGTCCTTGCCAATTGGCGTGGTTTGAGTCGTAGTAGGCGTGCGATGATCTCGACAAACCAAGAAGTCTTCACTGCCGATCCGCCCGTTTCCTTTCTGAAGAGTATGAAGGTTCGGGTTGTGGAACCGCAGGAATATCAGCGGGCGGGCGAACTCCTCGACCGCGAACACTATCTGGGCGACGTGCCTCAGGGACGCCAGTTACTGCAGGTGGTCGAATGCAACGGCCAATGGGTGGCGCT
>CALJWR010000147.1 GCA_937976685.1 uncultured Verrucomicrobiae bacterium | reverse complement strand
ATTTCCACCTGTCGGCGCCAGCCGGTCAGGCCGTGCCGGCGGAGCAGCCGCGCCAGCGCCAGCTCCGTGGCCCGATTGCCGCGGGAGCGGATGCGCGCCATCACCGCCGCGCGCTGGGGCCGGGTGAAGACGTCGGGCATTTGGGCATGGTGCAACCGGGCGTGATTCGAAAATCAGGTTACTCATCCGCGGCAATCTGCAACATTTCGACCAGCGCGCGAATCCTCTTTAAGCCCAGCCCCGGTTGTTGGCGCAATTGATCCCACGTTAAGGCCGCGTAGGAAGAAACGGTGTCCCGTCGCCGCGTGCGCACCCACTCGCGGCCCGTGTAGGCTTCCAGGCCCTCGATGGTCCGCGCGTCGCCCAGGAACTGGTGCCGCAGCCTTTCCCAAGTACCGGCGAGGGCTTCCTCCTCGGAGCGGGGCGCGACAAACGCCGCCTCCGCCCACTCCGCCTGCCAGTTCCCGGTCAGCGCCAGCTCCTTCTTCCGAAACGCCTCCCAGCACTCGGCCTTCTTGGATGCCTCGCCGATGTTGCCCTGCTGATGGTTCAAATGTTCCCAAGCCTCCCGGCAAACGGCTTTCACCGCTTCGCACAGCGCGGGTGAGAGCCGCTGCTCCGTCCAGATGCGATTCAGGTCAATGCGCCGCCCGGACTTCTCCGCCAGCCACGCCACGGCATAGGCCACGCTGTTGGCGCGGTAACCTTCAAGGTCCAGCGTGTCGAAGAGCTTCTCCGCCGTGCGCCAGAGGATCGCCTTGGCCACCGTGTGCCGAAAGTAATCCAGGTTCACCTCCGGCTCGCCATCGTCCTGCATCCGCTCGGCGAAGCGGACGAAGTTCTTTTCCGCACCGAGGCAGACCAGATGGGGCAGCCCCAGCCAGGCGTGCTCAAACTTGGCCAGGTCCGTCTTGGTGAATTTCTGGTTGGGCGGATTCGACTTCTCCCACTCCCGCCGTCTTGCCGGCGTGCCCTGCCGGGCCTTGTCGTCCAGATACGAACCGCGGGCGCGCTCGTAATACCAGTGCGTGCCGCGCGCCAGGCCGCCGATGGCCGGCGCCCAGACCGTTCGCGAAAGCTGTTCCAACTGGTGATGAAACGGCCCGTTGGCCGCCAGGTCCGCCGCGTTGACCTTGTTTTGGCTGTTGGCGTAGCGGGCGATGAGCGGCACCAGCTCGCCAATTTTTTCCGGCTCCTCGAGCACGGTCAGCTTCACCTGCACCACCACGTCGTCCACGCTCAGCCGCTCCTTCTTCACCGCGTGGTAGATGCTGGCGGTGGTTTGCCCGCCATTGACGATCTGGAAATCGCGCGCCCAAGCCAGCCCCATCTGGCCGTCCTTGCGCTTCGCCAGCCGGACTTCTGCCGCCGTGCAGCAGAGGCCATTGTTGTAAGCCAGAAAGCGGTGCGGTGCCTCGCGCAGGGTTTGCTGCAGGCCCTTGTTCACCTTGCCCTTCACCTGCAGGAAGGCCCGCACGTTGCGCTCCAGCAACCGCTGCCCGTGTTCGCCGTAAATCTGCGCCAGCATCGGCCCTGGCATGAACGCCAGATAAGTCTGGTATTCCCTGGCATCCGGGCCCACGAGGCAGGGAACCACGCCGCCGTAGTCTTTTTCAAAATCCAGTTCGATCACCTCCCGCTGGCCGGGCCTGAGCTGAGCCAGCTTCTTCAAATCCCACAACACGTAACGCAACTCCACGCCCTCCAGCTCTTCCTCCTCGATGTCCTCCGCCCGCGCCACGCCGTCGGTCAGAAAGAACAGCCGCACGGTGGTCAGCGAATCCGTCGCTTCGTGAATTCGCCGCGCCACCTCGAAAACATCCTCCCGTTCCTGCAACTGGGTGTGGAAGCCCTCCCGCGCCCGACGCAGGAAGCCGAGCAGCAATTTGAACTGCCGGCGGGTGTCGGTCGTGCCGACGGTGGGAACACCGTCGCCGCCGTGGTAGAGGGTGACGAACAGGTCCAGCGTCGCCCCATCGCCGGAGAGCGCCCAGGCGTTCAATTTCGCCGCCGGCCAGGGTCCCCGACTCTCGGCGCGGAACGGACGGTCCGGCAGCACTTCCGCCCCGTCCGCCTCGTTGTGGCCCGCCAGTTCCTCCAGGCACCACTCGGTGAAACCCCGCTCCAATTCGTCGGGCGGCGCGTTCTCGGCGCAGCGCCTGCGCACCTCCTCGCGCAGGTCGTGCGCGAACTGTTCCAGCGGACTCAAGGGTTCAGGATGCTCGTCTGGCATGGCCCACCTCGTACGTCGCGATCAATCCCGCCCGGCTGGCGCCGCCGCTTCCAGCAGCCGCAGCAGCCCTTCCCGTTTCGCGGGGCTCAAGCCCGCGCTCTTGAGCTGTTCCCAGGTCCGGCTCGCAAACTCGGACACCTTCTGGCGCCGGCGCGCGCGGTCCCAGTCCAGACCCGTGGCCGCCTCCAACTCGCCGATGGCCCGGCTGTCCCGGGCGAACCCCTTGCGGACCTGTTCCCAGCGCTCGGCATCGGGCTGAGGGGTCGCCGGCGCCGCCGTCTCGTCCGCCGCGCCTTTCTTCCCCTTGGGCCGGCGCTCCGGCAGACTGCTCAACTCCCGCACCGCCCCGGCCACCCGCGCCCGCACCGGCGCGTCCTTGTCCGGCTTCCACTTCCGGGCCTGCTCCAGGAAGTTCTCGTCCCCGAGGTCGGTGTAAATCAGGTCTTCGTCCATCTGGATCCGCACCAGCAGCGGGAACCGCACCGCCTGCCCGCTGATGATCCCCTGGCCCGGCCCGAAGCCCGGCAACATCCGCGCGTCCTGCTCGCTCAGGTTCTCCATGATCTGCTTCACGAAGTTCTGGTCGCGCGGGTTCACCAGCCGGAGGATCAGGAACGAATTGCACTGGGAGAGAATCGTCTCATCCACCCGGCTGGGGCGCTGGCTGATGAGCATCAACCCGGTGCCGAACTTGCGGCCCTCCGTGATTAGCTTGCGAATCGTCTCCAGCGACGGCACGTCCGCCGTCCCCTCACGCGACGACGGAATGAAGGTGTGCGCTTCCTCCACCACCGCGAGGAAGGGCGGAATCCGGTTCGACAGGTTGGCCCGGTGCTCGTAAAGCGCCTCCAGCAGGATCGAGGCGATGGTCGTCTGCGTCAGGTGGTCGTAGCCGCCGAGGTAAAGGATGGACACGGTCTTGGGCGCAACGACGCCCTCCGGCCGGCCCTGCGGGTCGGGCATCTGCTCGAACTGAAGCTGCTTCAACCGCTGGCGCATCCGTTCGTTTGTCAACTCCATCCGCTCCAACCGGCTCTCCACCACCCCAAGCTGGCGGCGGCAGACGGAGAGCGTCGGCAGCTTCCGCTTGTCGGATGCCTGTCCCGCCTTCCGGCCCAGCGCATCCCTGAGCCGCTTGATGTAGCGCAGCACGGATTCGCCCTCCACCGGGTCCACCTCCGACAGCGCCTCGCCCAGCACCTCCCGCTGCGGCTCCGTCAGCCCCTCCGTCATCTTGTTGATCAAAATCTCCACGATGTGCCGGTTCTGCTCCGTCATCGCGATGTGCGGGTAGAGGAGCTTTACCGTGGTGCCCGGAAAGACCTCCCGCTTCTGCCACAGCCCCAGGTAGTCCCCGTGCGGATCGAGGATCAACAGCGGATAGCCCTGCTCGATCAACTCCCGCAGAATCCGCCGCGCCGCCACCGTCTTGCCGCCGCCGGTCATGGCGAGGATGGCGATATGCCGGGCCACCACCCGGTCGGCGGAAATCGCAGTGTCCACGTCCTGCCGGGCGATAAGCGAGCCGATGTGCAGCGGCGTGTGGCCGGGAATCCCGCCCGCCAGCAGCTCCTTGATTGCCGCCGCCGGCGGATACAGCACCTCCGCCGCCGGCTGCACCGGATAGGTCAGGGGATACAGATGCGTGAACCCGGCGTCCGCCGGCGAGCAGCCCAGAATCAGCACCCCCGCCTCCAACTGGTCCCGGCTGTTCGAGAGAATCGTGTCCTCCAGCGACAACCCCTCGTTCGACAGTTCCTGCGCCGCCTCATAGGGGAAGAACGGGTTGTAGCGGTTGATGCTGACCACCCGGCCCCAGACGTAAATCCCCTGCGTGCCGGCCCGCGCCTCGTCCGGCACCTCCATTCGCACCGCCACCAGGTCGCCCACGCGGGATTTGAAGC
>CALJWR010000146.1 GCA_937976685.1 uncultured Verrucomicrobiae bacterium | reverse complement strand
TGCTGCGAACGACGCAGAAGTTGCAGGGCTACCTGCCGCTTTGTCTGCATCCCCAACCGCGCCGCGTGCTCCAAATCGGATTCGGCAGTGGCGAGACCACCCGCGTCGGACTCGAGTTCGGGGTGGAGGACTACTCGGTGGTTGAGATCAGCCCGGCGGTCTTCAACGCTGCCGAGTTTTTCGAGGCGATCAACCGCGGTTCGCCGCGCGATCCCCGCGTGCGCCGAATCATCATGGATGGCAAAAACCATGTGCTCCTGACCCCGCGCCAGTACGACCTGATCATGAACGATTCGATCTTCCCCGGTTCCAGCGGCAGCGCGGCGTTGTACACGGTGGATCACTTCCGGCGATGCCGCGAACGTCTGGCCGACGGTGGGATGCTGTCGTGCTGGGTGCCGCTGGACCTGCGCCCGCGCGAGCTGCGCATGATTCTCAAGAGCTTCCAGAGTGTCTTCCCGCACACGTCGGTCTGGGTGGCCAGCAACACGCTGAACAAGCAAGGGCTGATTCTCGGGACGCTCGACCCGCTGCGGATTGATTTCGCGCGGGTGGCGGCGTTGCTGCGCCAGCCCGCCATTCAGGCTGACCTGGCTGAAGTTTCCATCCCGGATATGTACGACCTTCTCGATTGTCACATGGTGGACGAGGTGGCGATCCGGCGCATGGTGGCCGATGATCCGGTCAACACCGACGATCGTCCGCTGCTCGAGTTCAGTTGCGCACGGCGCATTCCCTGGCCGATCCGCCTGCGGCAGACGCTGGCGATGCTCACCGCCCATCGGGCGCCGGTGGAGCCGTACGTCGTCAACTGGTCCGATGCGGCCCGCGACGCGCGCGAGTTGGACCGCCGTTTCCGCTCGACCACCCATGTGTTCAACGCCCAGGTGGCGCAGTTGGCGGACCTGCCCAAGGCGCGTCGCACCGAGCTGGATTCGGCGCTGGCGCTCAGCCCGGACGATCCCCAGGTGCGGAGTTGCGAGGCGGAACTGGAGAAGGAAATCGAGGATCTCCGCGCGCTGGTGGACGCCTACCCTCGTCAGCCTACCTTCACCGTGCGACTGGCGAAGAAGCTCTTCCTGGCGCTGCGCTGGGAGGAAGCCGCGCGGCTCTACGAGCCGATGATTCAAAATCATCCCCCGCCTCCGCCGGAGGTGTTCACGCACCTCGCGGAGATTCGCCATCATTTCGGGGACGCGGCCGGCGCCGAGGAACTTCTTCGCCGGGGGCTGGAGGTTTGGCCGCGCTCCCATCAAGCCCATGACCTGCTGGCCGGTCTGCTGCTCCAAACAGGCCGGCTGGCGGAGGCAAGGCACCACATCGAGACGGCGCTGGCCATCCAGCCGGGCGATCCGCTGCTGCTCCGCCACCGCGACGAAATCTTCCGGCGCTTGGGAGCGCCGTGATGCCCCAGCCGACGCGGTTCACCGCCGGCCGGCAGTGGCGGCCGACGCGCGCGTCGTTGCGGCCCGGGTTCGTTGGCTTACCAAGGCCCGATCAGCGAAAGCCGGTAAAACCGTTGCGGCTCGCCCCAGCCGAACCAGTCGCTCAGCAACGTGGGCCCTTCCGCCAGCGTCAGGTCGAGCAGAGGTTCCCACTGCCGCAGATCGCGGGATACTTCGAGCCGATGGCGTCGGCCCGGTTCGCCCCTCAGCCGCAGCACGTTTCCGAAGAAGGGTGATGCCCCGAGTGCTTCGATCGCCGGTTGTTCGAGCGTCGAAACGCGCACCACGCCGCCGGAACGGACCCCGTTGACCTCGGTGGCGCCGGCCAGGTACAGCCAGTCACCGTCGGGGCTCAGCGACGCGCCGACGGCGCGACCGGTTCCGTTCACCACGAAACCCCGATCCCAATGCCGGTCGGCGGTGAAGCGGTAGGCGGTGAAATTGGTGTCGCTGAGTTGAAGAACCAGGTAGAGACGATCGCGTGCGTCCATCATGAATCCGCGGAGGACATTGGAGCGGATCTGGCCTCCCGGCAGCGGCGGCAGTGAGTTGGCCCCTTCCAGCTTCCGCCCATCTGAGGACAACCACAGTGGCCGCGCGGGCGTGCCCGCGAGCACGACGGGGTTTCCCTCGCGGGTGATAGTCAGTCCCGCCACAGCGGCGATCGGGATGGGCGGTGGACCGAACGAGGGATCCTGCCCGCCGTCCGGCTTCAATCGCACGATGCTATTGAAGGAGTTGCTGACGGCCGGTCCGGCGATGAGCAGGCGTCCGGCGGGGTCAAGCGCGGCGGCGTTGTCGTTAACCGACCATGAAGAAGCAGGTTCGCGAATGAAGGGGGTGTAGCTCGAATCCCAGCTTCCGTCCGGGTTGAGGCGGAACGCCCGCAGGACCCGATTGGAAATGGCCATGCAGACCAGTCGGTTCTGGGCGTCCAGGCGCGTGTGCCACTCGGAAACCAATCCGGTCAGAGGGGAGGGCAGCGCGAACCTTCCATCCACCGCCCCGGACGCCAGCAGCCGGGCGATTGGGCGATTGCTGCTGAGCAGCAGGACTTCCGGTCCTCGCGTTGCGAGGGGCAGGAGCGGCTGGCGCGCGGCGAGGTTGGTCAAGCGTGGATCGGTCAGGTTGAAGGACGGATCCAACGAGCCGTCGCGGTAAAGTTTCGCAAGGAACGGGCGCGTCACGCCGTTCACGGAGTCGAAGGTTCGTCCGCTAGCGAAAACGGCGCCGTGCGAGTCGCTGACCGCGAAGTCCACGCGAGCCAACTCTCCAAAGCGCGGCTGAGGTCCGGTGGCGACGGATCCGTGCGGTTGGAGCAACGCGATGCCGGACGCCGGGATTCCGTTCACACGGTCGAAGCTTCCGACCACCCAGATCCGGTCGCGTTCGGCCAGGATTGCCGCGATCCCGCTCTCGACACAGGGATTTGACCAGGTGAACACCGGATTGAAGGTGGCATCAGGGCGTCCGTCGGGAAGCAAACGGCGCAGCACCGCCCGCTGGTTCAGGCAGGCAACTCCATCGGTGCCCGCCACGAGGATGTGCCCGTCCGCTTGGAGGGTGAGGGCGGTAACCCGCTCAACCAGGGAAGCAGGGGCGAATTTCGGGTCCAGGGTTCCATCCTCGAGCAAGCGATAGACCCCGGAATGCCCTGTCAGGTCGCAGTCCCGCCACGACGCGGCGAGGACGATGCGCCCGTCGGGCTGGATGGCCAGTCGCGCGGTGGTGGCGATGGTGTCATCAGGGCTCTCGCATCCCAGGGCAAGCGGCGGCGTGAAGGTCTCATCCCACAGCCCGGTCGGCGTCAACCGGCCGAGGCGATATACGCGCGAGGCGCCACCTCCTCGTTGAAACCACCCCGCGATCACCAGCCGACCTTGGGAGTCTGCCGCCGCTCCGGTGATCAAGCTGTGGCTGGAGACCGCCGGCCACCAGTTGGTGTCCCGATGACCGTCTGGGGTGAAACGCACCGCCGCCGCGAAGCCCAGCCCCACCGGGAGCCGGGGTCGGGTGACGAAGACGGCCCCGTCACTTTGTACGGCGATGGCGTAGAACCCACCGCATGCCCCGCTCCCGGTGCAGGGCCGGTAGTTGATCCGGCCGTCCGGGGTGCCCAAGGCATCCACGGAAAACACGTTGTTTCCGGAGATCAAAAACCGCTGACCCGGCAAAGCAGTGACGGCCGCGGCGTACGTCCAAGGAGTCATGGGGACCCTGAACTCAGGGACGATCGCGCCGTCAGACCGGAGTCTGACGACGGAGCCGGCCAGCGCGCCGTTCACGACGTTAAACCCGCCGGCGAGGATGATGTCACCCCCGGCAGCGGAACACACTGAGCCGGGGAGTGCGGCCGAGTGTTCCCGGCTGAACACGGGCACGAACGCGCGGTCCACTCCTCCCGAATCCCCGATCAGTAGGCTCGGGCAGCCGGCGAGGCACATCGCAAGGGCGCGGGAGATCACCGGTGCGAGGCGCCGTGGAATCATCTGCGACAGCTTCATAGGCGCGAACTGGATTTGAGAGACTGACCGTTTCAGGCATCGCCTAGCTGGGTCTGAGAATTCTGTCGGCATGGAAAGCATCAGCGGTGCCAGCCGATAAGACCGACGGACTGCTTTTCCCCGGGCCTGGTCACACCGCGACCCGGTTTGACCGCGCGGAGGCAGTTTTCTAGGGTGCGCCGAGTGATGGCGGCCATGACTGGAGGTTGGCTGGAAGCTCTCGCCCTTCTTCGGAGAGGGCCAAATCGGGGGCTTCAACGTCCGTGCCGGATCGGCTGTCAGTTTGTCGGGCTCCTGATCGCGGTTCTGGCGGAAATGGTGGTCCAAGGCGCGACCACGCCGACGCTCTTCTCCCGGCGAATCGAGTCCGCCGAACAGTTGGCCGCGACCCGCCAGTCCGCGCCCGCCGCTTTCGTGAAGGGGGAGCGCGTCCGGCTGTTCCTGACCTCGCCCGATGGTGTGGCCGTCTTCACCGCGCGATGGAAGCGGCGCGCGTTGGAAGGCAAGGCTCACACCCGCGTTGCCGCCGAACTCAAGCTCGAGCGCCACGCGCCGGCGGCACCCGACAGCGACTCGGATTGGCGGCCCGCCACCGTGTTGCCGGCGAATGAGTGGCCTGCCCTCGCTCGGCGGGCGGCGGACCTGCTCACCGACCCGACGCCGTTCGCCGGGACGCTGGTGCAGTTGTTGAACTTCGAGTCGGTCTTGTACCACGATGACGCTGGCGTCCTGCGCGAGACTTCACTTCCGGGCCGGCCGGCCGGCGTCACCTTGGACCGGACCGTGACCGCTGACGAATTTGCTGCCGCGATCGTCCAAACGCTGGAAGAGCGGGGCAGGGCGGTGGACTGCGGTCCGGTCTTTCTCCTCTCGCCCGGTCTCGACCCGGCGCGGCCGGACTTCATGCTGGTGGACGTTTCGCGCAAGTTGACGGTGTACCTCTCCGCGCCGATGCCCCCCAATGATCCGCGGGGACGGCCGCGGTATGTCGTGAACGCCAAGATGCTCGGTTCACTCACCGTCGAAAGCCATTTGCTGGGCGTTTTGAGAAACCCGGTCTCGGCGCTCGGACGGCTGGCGAATGTCGCTTTGCACGCGGCGGACCGCGCGGTGCCGCCGCTCCTGCCGACCTTTCCGGGACCGCCGCCCGCGGTTGCGAATCACCCACCGATGGACCTCGGCCGGTTGGAGCGTGCCCTGAACCGCCTCACCGGCACGCGGCAAACGCGCGGGACCGCCCGGCTGCTGATTGACGGCGGCCAGTTCTTTCCCGTGTTGGACGAGGCGCTGGAAGCCGCCCAAACGAACATCCACGTCCAAGTTTCCATTTTCGACACCGACGATGTCGCGGTGGACCTTGCGGATCTGCTGCGCCGGCGGTCGCAGGAGGTGGATGTGCGGGTGCTGCTCGACCGGATGAGCAGTCTGGCTGCGGCGGCCAGTCCGCCGGCCTCGCCGATGCGCGACGGTTTTCGCGAGCCGGCCTCAATCCGCTCCTACCTCGAGCGTGGGTCAGCCGTGAAGGTGCGTTCCTATCTCAATCCGTGGCTTTCGGCGGACCACAGCAAGGTGTGGCTCGTGGATGACGCGGTGGCATTTGTCGGCGGGATGAACGTGGGCCGCGAATACCGCTACGAGTGGCACGACCTGATGGTTGAACTGCGGGGTCCGGTCGTGGACCAGCTGGCTGGAGACTTCCGCCTGGCGTGGGCCCACGCCGGGCCGGCGGGCGACCTCGGTTACGCCACTCGCGCGCTGTTGACACCGCCGCGCCCGACGGGTGCGCCGCCTCCTCCCGAAGCCATCGCCCTGCGGGTATTGAAGACGCAGACTCTGGACCATCAGATTCGCGCCGCGCTGTTCACGGCGGTGGGCCGAGCGGCCAATCACGTCTTCATCGAGAACCCCTACCTGACCGACCGGACCGTCGTGAAGGCGCTGATCGCCGCACGCCGGCGCGGGGTGGACGTGCGGGTGATCATCCCGAATCGCAACAACATGCTCGGGGTGGAGAGCCACAACTTCGTCACGGCCAACGCTCTGCTGCGGAACGGCGTCCGCGTTTTCATCCATCCCGGCATGACCCACGTGAAGGCGGCGCTGGTGGACGGCTGGGTGCTGCTCGGTTCGGCCAACTTCAACAACTTCAGCCTCCGGCTCAATCAGGAGGTCAACGTGGCCACCTCCGACCCCGGTTTCGCGGCCGAGGTGCGCACCCGGCTGTTCGAGGCCGATTTCGCCCGCGCGCATGAGTTGCTGGCGCCGATCCCGGTGGGATGGACCGATCGGCTGGCGGAACGGGTCCTCAGCCAGTTCTAGCCGGGCGGCGCGGCCGCAAATTGTTTGGCAAGCCCCCGCGCCGCCGTATGCTTCGCGGCCAACGATCAAGAAACTGATTATGGCACGAACCGAACGAGCTCACATCCGCGCCCGCGAAAACATCGCCGACCTGCCCGACTGGCTGAAAGAGAAGGAGTGTCCGCACAAGAAGAAGTACATGTCCGGCAAGCGCATCCTGCCCCGCAACCTCACCGGCAAGGAGAAGCTGACGTACATCATTGACGAGGTCTTTCTCGCCTACAACTCGGCCCGGCTCAAGGAAGGCTGCCAGTTGTTCACGGAGAAGATGCTCGGCCCCGATGTCACCGTGGGCATGAGTCTTTCCGGCGCTTTGACCCCTGCAGGGCTGGGTTGCTCCAGCATTATCCCGCTGATCAAGGCCGGATTCGTGGACTGGATCGTCGCGACGGGCGCGAACCTCTACCACGACATGCACTTCGCGCTGAACTACCCGGTCCACACCGGCAGTTACAAGTTCGACGATACCGACCTGCGCAACAACGACCTCGTCCGCATCTACGATGTGGTCATTCCCTACTCAGACGGCTTGATGGCCACGGACGAGATCCTGCGCGAGATTCTCCTCCAGCCCGAGTTCCAGAAGGAGATGGGCACGGCCGAACTGCACCATCTCCTGGGCCGCTACTGCGCCGAGTGGGAGCGGAAGCACAAGCTCAAGGATGTCTCTGTGCTGGCCGCCGCGTATCGCGCGGGCGTGCCGTGCTACACCAGCTCACCCGGGGACTCGACCATCGGCATGAACGTGGCCGGCGTCGAACTGCGGGGCTGCAAGCTCCGGATCAACCCCAGCATTGATGTCAACGAGACCACCGCGATCGTGCTGGCGGCCAAGCGGGCGGGCGGCAAGAGCGCCGTGGTGCTGTGGGGCGGCGGCAGCCCGAAAAACTTCATGCTCCAGACCGAGCCGCAAATCCAGGAGGTGCTCCGCATCAAGGAATACGGCCAGGACTATTTCCTCCAGGTGACGGATGCCCGGCCTGATACCGGCGGGCTCTCCGGCGCCACGCCGAGTGAGGCGGTCAGTTGGGGTAAGGTGGATCCGGATCGCCTGCCCGACGCGGTCGTGTGCTACACGGACACCACCATCGCCATGCCGTTGCTCACGCACTACGCGCTGGCCAAGCACAAGCCGCGCAAGCTCAAGCGCCTCTATGACCAACGCGCAAAGTTCATGAAAGCGCTGACCCGCGAGTATTTCACCCACAACCAGGTGAAGATGATGGACGGCAGCGATCCGGTGCTGGATTGATCCGCAGGGCGCGGGTGGCTGGATTGTGCATCGGGCCGGAGGCAGCTTCAGCCCGTCTTTTTTGGGGAGGCCGGAGGGTCAGCCGCCCCGGCGCAACCGTCCTCACGCCGGCCGCGTGGTTGCGAGCCGATTCAGTCGCCCGAAGGGTGGCGTTGTGACCGAAGTGGATCGCGTCCCGGTGACCGGTGATCGAACTCCGTGAGTCGGGATCGGCTAGGCCTTCAGCGGCAGCAACTCGATCTTGCGGAATTCGACGGGATGGCTTTCAGCCTGCAGGCTGATCCAGCCTTCGCCCAGCAGTTTGGGCGCCCCTACGGCGAGCAACCGTTTGGCGTCGGTGTCGCTGTCGTCCAGTTGCGGTTCGGTGTACTCGAGGACCGTCTGCCCCTCGATGAGGTGGCGGATGCGGGAATGTCCCTGTACCTCGATCTCGACGGTCACCCACTGGTCACCGTGGTAGGTCTTCGAAGTCGAGTCGGTGCAGTGCTGCGTGTGCAGCTTGCCGTTCAGGACCACGTGCGTCCCGGGCGTGCAGAGGTTGGCCGTCGAGCGCTGGTTGGTGCCGTCACCGCCCAGCAACTGCACCTCGATGGACACGGGGAACTCCTGCTTCTTCGCCATGCTCTCAGGGGCCTGGCAATGCAACATGACGCCGCTGTTTCGGAAGGCCCATCCTGGCCCGCCGGGCGTCTGCTGGCCGACGAACCGATATTCCACGCGGATTCGGTAGTGGGAGAACTTGTCCTTGTAAAACAGATGACCGAACTTGCCGTCGAATTTCCCGTAACGGTCATACACCACGCGGAGCAGGCCGTTCTCGACGCGATAGGTATCGAGGTGATTGTCGCCAAGGTCGAAGCCCGTGATCTTGGGCGTCCAGCCGTCAAGATTCCTGCCGTTGAAGAGGGGAATCCACTCTGCGTCCACCGCCGCTCGCACGCGCTTGCGGCCGGCCACCCAGCCGGCCCCGGTGGCGAGGAGAGCCTGGGCCAGGAATTGCCGGCGGGTGACAAAACGGTTGGAGGAGGCGCATCGCGATGGCGCGGCAGCAGAAGGTTTCATGGCGGCACTCTGCCGCGCAGGGCGCTGCGACTCAACCGGGAAACGCGGGCCATCCACCGACATGGTCAAACACGCGACTGGCGATTACCTTGGAGCCGTGAAGCGGCGAAAGTTCATCGGCGCTATCCTGGTGCTGACCGGTGTTGCCCGGGCGCAGGACGAGTTGGGACTGGGGGAACTCCTGCAACGCGGTCGCGCTTGGGCTGAGGAAAACCTCGACGAGCGGGTGGTGGAGGCTCTGGACCAGATTGACGTGGCGCGGGTCGAGGGCCTCCTACGCCGGATTCAGATGCGGTTCCAGGGCGACTCCGTGCTGGACCTCGCCGCGCTCCGCCAGACAGCGGCCGGGCTGGTGCCATGGCTCGAGCGCAGCGACGCCACCGCGCCCTTCGCGGCCTGGCTCAAGTCCCGGCTCGACTACTTCGCGGTGGCGGAGGAACTGCGCGGCCGTCCCCCTTCGCCGCTGCCCAAACCGGGCCAGCCCGTCCCGCCCCGCGCGAATCCGCCGGCAGAGCGACAAAGGCAGGCGTGGCGCCAGCAGCTCGAGAAGCGTCCGCCACCGGCGCGGGCGCCTGGGCTGGTCAAGCAGCTCAAGCCCGTCTTCATAGCCGAAAAGGTGCCCGGCGAACTAGTGTGGCTGGCGGAGGTGGAGTCCTCCTTCGACCCCGCCGCGCGGAGTCCGGCAGGAGCAGTCGGACTCTTTCAACTGATGCCGGCGACGGCGCGAAGCTTCGGTCTCTCGCTTACGCCGACCGACGAGCGAACGGATCCTGAGAAGAGTGCGGGCGCCTCCAGCCGATACCTGCGCCATCTCTTTGGGCGGTTCAAGGACTGGCGGCTGTCGCTGGCGGCATACAACTGCGGCGAGGGGCGGCTGCGCCGAACGCTCGACGCCCGAAGCGCGAAGACGTTCGATGCCGTCTCCCCGCACCTGCCGGCGGAAACCCAGATGTACGTGCCGAAGGTGGAGGCCACAATTCGCCGCCGGGAAGGTCGGGAGTTACGACGCCTGCCGGCGGCCTCCTGACGGTTGAATGCTCGGGAATGGTTCCGGTGCCGGCGGCGGTAACGCTCGTCAGTTTGAGTGTTGACCGGCATCAATTCCTTTTCTCTTCGATGGGTTTAGCCTCCGTTGCTGTCGTTTCTCGGGTAACCCGCTATGAGCAACCAAGGATCCTTCGAGAGCCCGTCGCGCGCCGCGGAGGGCGTGCCCCCGACTCCAATGATGGCTTCCCGGTGCGGCTGGGGCCACTGGCTGGCAACGTTGACCTTGGCGGCCCTGCTGTTTGAAACGCTCACCGGCCTGCTGATCACGCTGGCGCCGTTCCACGCGGCGATTCAATGGAGCGTGTTGCTCCATACCGCGGTTGGCGCGGCCACGTTGCTGCCGGTGGCGTGGTATTGCGCGCGGCACGTCGCCGATTACCGGATTTACGCGGCGTCGCACATCACGGTGCTCGGGTGGGTGGCGCTGGCGGCGCTGGCGGTTGTGTCCGCGTCCGGTGTGGTCTTGACGGTCCAAGCGGTCGTCGGGGTCAGGACGACGGCGTTCTGGCGCCAGGTGCATCTCGTTTCCACCTTGGTGATGCTGGCCGGCTTGGCACCGCACCTGGTGGCTTCAGCTTTGCGCCAGCGCAAGACCGCCCCTGTTCCCGGTTTGGCGCGGTCCGCGATCCAGGCCACGGGCCTCGCCGGGATGGGCGTGGCGGCCTGTTACGGACTGGCGCTGATGTACTCCGGCACCCGCTACGTGAATCAGTTCCCCGAGGATTACAGCTTCCTTTACGGCACCAACCGACCGTTTGCGCCGAGTCTGGCGAAGACCGACACCGGCGGCGCGTTTGACGCCCGCTCCCTGGCCGGCTCGCGCTCCTGCGGTACCGCGGGATGCCACGACCAAATCCTGGAAGAATGGGAACCCAGCGCCCATCGCTACGCCGCGATGGACAGGATTTTTCTCGGCATCCAGAACGTCATGGCCGAGCAAAACGGTCCCGAGTCCACGCGCTACTGCGGCGGTTGTCACGACCCCATTTCGCTCTTCAGCGGCACCAAGAACATCTTTGTCGAGAACCTCACGGGCCTTCACGGCTACCAGGAGGGCGTGTCGTGCCTCGCCTGCCACGCGATTCGGGAAACCGACATCAAGGGCAACGCCAACTACACGGTCACGCAGCCGGCCGAGTATCTCTGGCAATGGGCCACCAACGGCCCGGCCCGGTTGTTGCGCGATTTCCTCATCCGGAGCTATCCGGCCGAACACAACAAACTGGCCAAGCGCTCGTTCAAGAAACCGGAGTACTGCGCGGCCTGCCACAAGCAGTTCATTGACGCCGAAGTCAACCGCGTCGGCTGGGTGCAGCTCCAGAACCAGTACGACAACTGGGCCGCCAGCCACTGGAACAAAAAGGGCGACCCCCATCGGACCGTCGAGTGCCGCGAATGCCACATGCCGTTGGTCGCCTCGCGCGACCCGGCCGCCGGCGATGCGCTCGACTACAACCGTTCTCCACGGGACGGCCGGCACCGCAGCCACCGCTTCATCGCCGCCAACACCATCATCCCCTGGGCCCAGCGCGACCAGCTCGAGGGCTGGCAAACCCAGCTCGAGCTGACCGAGAAATGGCTGCGCGGCGAGCTGCCCATCCCGGAGATCGCTGACAAATGGACCCACGGCCCCATCGTGAAGCTGGCCCTGTCCGCGCCCGAGACCGTGGCGCCCGGCGAAAACATCCCGCTGCGCGTGGTCCTGGCCTCGAACAAG
>CALJWR010000145.1 GCA_937976685.1 uncultured Verrucomicrobiae bacterium | reverse complement strand
GCACGGCCAGCAGATCGGCCATCGAAAGCGCGCCGCCGATGTGCGATGCCTTCGCGCGCGCGACCATCTGCACGGCCAGGGCACGGGCCCGGCGGGCCAGTTCAACGCTGGAAGCCGCTGCCATGAGTGAACTCAGGCCGCACCGGCGAGGACCTCGCGGATGGCGCGGCAGACGTAGTCCACCTGCGACCGGCGGAGGCAAACGCCGCTGGGAAGGTTGATCGCCTGGTCACCGATGCGCCGGGCCACGGGTTGCGGTTCCTGCTTCACGGGCCAGATCGAGTACTGGCTGATTGCCGGGAACACGGGCCGGGTGTCCACGTTGCGCTTCTTGAGCGCGTCGCGCAACTGATCGCGGGACAGCGGCGCGGCGGTGTCGAGTTCGAGGCTGCTCATCCAGTAAATGCTGCGGGCGCCGGCCACCTCGAAGTTCAGTTTCACGTGCGTCACGCCGGCCAGGCCCTCCGCGTACCAGCCGAAGATGCGGCGCTTCATTTCGACCAATTCGTCCACGCGTTCCAACTGGCCGAGACCGACGGCCGCCTGGACGTTTGCCATCTTGTACTTCAGGCCGTTCGACTGAATCCAGAAGGTGCCCGGCTTGCGGCCCTGGTCCCAGAGCGCATACACCCGCTCGTACAGGGCCGTGTCGTTGGTCACGAGCATGCCGCCCTCGCCGCTGACGACCAGCTTCGCGCCCTGGAAGCTGAAGCAGGCAATGTCGCCGAAGGTGCCGGTCTTCCGGCCCTGCCACTCGGCGCCGATCGCCGGTGCCGCATCCTCCACGATGAAGAGCCGGTGCTTCCGGGCAATGCCCACGATCTGGTCCATCCGCGCCGGATGGCCGTAAAGGTGGACGGGCATCACGGCCCGGGTGCGCGGGGTGATTTTCGCCTCGAATGACTTCGGGTCGAGACACCAGGTGTCCGGCTCGATGTCGGCGAAGATGGGCGTCGCGCCGACGTAGAGCACCGCGTTGGCGGTCGCCACCCAGGTGATGTCGGGCACGATCACTTCGTCGCCCGGCCCGATCCCCAAGGCCGCCAGCGCCAGATGCAGCGCGCCGGTGCAGCTCGACGTGGCCAGCGCGTGCTTCGTGCCCACGTACGCGGCGAACGCTTCCTGGAAGCGCGTCAGGTAATGACTCCACTGATGGTTCCAGCCGTTGCGGGCGGCGTCCCACGTGTAAAAGGCCTCCCGGGCGGAGATGGACGGCCCGGCGGTCAAAATCATTTCCTGGCCGACCGTCGGGTCGCCGGGCGCATAGGTCATGCGGAGAAAACAGTTGTCCGGCGGGGCAGTGTCATCGGCCGGCCGCGGCACCAACGAGACCACCTCGCCGCGCGTCTGCTGGCGCAGGGGCTGCCGTTCCGCGTCCACGAACCCGAGATCACGATAAAAGGCGATGGCGTGGTGATTGTCCTCGAGCACCCGGAGAAAGAAGCCCGTGGGCCCGATCACCTCGTGGGCCCACTTGAGCAGGGCGCGCATCGCGGCGCGCATAATGCCGGGATTGCCCGCCTTCACGCCGCGAATCACGTTGTCCACTTCCATCAGACCAGCGTCGTTGAGGGCGTTGGCAAAACCGAGGTGTCCCACCGGATGGCCGTACCGGTCCAGCACCAGGAAGAGCAGCCGGTCCTCGACCGCCAACAGCTTGTCGCGCAGCCAGGCCGCCGTGCCTTCCCGCGTCACCGGGAAGCGGGTGGGATAGGCGCTGGCGTTTTCCGCGCGCCAGCGGGCCAGCACTTCGATCAGCGCCGCGTCCGTGGCATGGAGGTCACAGACCGGCAGCAACGCCCCGTCCGGATCGGTGAAGGGGATGGCCTTGGCGAAGGCATCGGCCACGCGGGCGGTGCGCTTGAGGAAGTTGAAGTTCTCGCGCACCGCGCGCCGATACACCGCGCTGAAGCGCGCGGCAGGGTTTGATTCAGTCATGGGTCAAGAAACGGTCTGGACAGCGGCTCATTCCCACGCATCGGTCCGCACGCGGTCAGGCGGCACGCCCCGCGCGGCAAGGTCGCTGCCGAGCGCCTTCAGCATGGCAGGCGGGCCGGAAAGATAAAAGATCCGTCCGGGAACGGTCGGAAAGCGTTCCCAAAGGGTGGCCACGGAGATCCGCCCCGGAAGGCAGGGGGCGCGAGCCGCGAGGCGCTCGTCCAGCGCCCCGGCGTCCGCTTCCGCGAAGAAGACGGCCGCGAAGCCGGGCACGCGCTCGAGTTGCCGGGCGATCAGGTCGGGAAACAGCAGCAAGCCAGGAGACCGCGCGCCATACACGAGCAGAACCGGTTGGGGACCCGCCGGCTCCAGGGCCTCGATGAACGCGGTGAAGGCGCTGATCCCGGTACCGCCCGCGACCAGCACGGCCTCCGCGGTGGGATCAATCACGAAGTCCCCATACGGCAGCTTCACCCAGACCTCGCTCCCCGGCCGCAGGGTCTGCTCCATCCGCGCGGTGTACCGGCCCTTGACGGAATAGCAAATTCGCAGGCGACGGCGGTCCCGCGGCGAGCTGGCGATCGAAAACACCCGCGACTCGGGCCAGAATCCAGCGGGGTCGTAGTCGTCCACCGTGAGATGGAGGAACTGCCCCGGTCGAAACGCAGGCACGGGCGACCCCGGCACCAGGTCCACCGTGTACACGCGGCCGCCATGGTCGGTGACCGACGCCACGGAGCAGCGCAGTTTTCGGGGGGTGCTCATCGGGATGTCCGCGTCGCGATGAAGGTATCGAACGTCGCCAGCACGTGGGCGATCATCTCGTGGGTCAGACCGGGATAGACGCCGATGAAAAACGTGTTGGTGGTGATGAGGTCGCTGTTGGCCAAACTGCCCACCACCCGGTGCTCGATGCCCGCGTAGGCGGGATGCCGGAGGAGATTGCCGCAAAACAGATTGCGCGTCTCGATGCGCGCCGCCTCGAGCGCGTTCACCAGCTCGAGTCGCGTGAAGGGGGCTTCCGGCCGGACCGTGATCACGAAGCCGAACCAGGACGGGTCGCTCTTGGAGGTGGCGGCGTGCAGGATCAGATGCGCCTCGTGTTTTTTCAGTCCGGCGGCGATCTCGGCGTGGTTGCGCTTTCGGGCCGCGATGAATTCGTCCAGTTTCCGCAGTTGCGCCACGCCAACGGCGGCTTGCATGTCCGTGACCTTCAGGTTGTAGCCGATGTGGCTGTACACGTACTTGTGATCGTAGCCGAAGGGCAGCGAACCAAATTGCTGACCAAACCGCTTGCCGCAGGTGTTGCTCTCACCGCCGGCGCAGTAGCAGTCGCGGCCCCAGTCACGGAAGCTGCGGGCGATGCGCGCGAGGTCCGCATTGGCGGCCGCCACCGCGCCGCCTTCGCCCATGGTCAGGTGGTGGGCGGGGTAGAAGCTGAACGAGGCAAGGTCGCCAAACGTGGCCGTCAACCGGCCTTCGTACCGCGTGCCCAGCGCGTCGCAATTGTCCTCGATCAGCCACAGCCGGTGCTGTTCGCACCACTCGCGCAACTCGCGCACGGCGTAGGGCACCCCCATGGTGTGCGCGATCATCACGGCCCGGGTCCGCGGGCTGAGCGCCGCCTCGATTTTTTCCAAGCTCGGCACATAGGTGCCGAGTTCCACGTCCACGAAGACCGGCACGGCCCGGTTTTGAATGATCGGGTTGACCGTGGTGGGGAAGCCGGCGGCCACCGTGATGACTTCATCGCCCGGTTTCACCTGTCGGTCGCGCAGTCGCGGCGAGGTCAGCGTCGAGAACGCCACGAGGTTCGCGGAGGAGCCGGAGTTGACCAGCAACACGTTCTCGAGCCCCAGGTAGTCCGCGAGACCGGCCTCGAACTCGTCGGCATAGCGGCCGGCGGTGAGCCAGAAATCGAGGGACGAGTCCACCAGCGCGGTCAGTTCCTGATCGTCGAAATGCCGCCCGGCGTAGCGCACCAGGTCCTCTCCGGGCCGGAATGGCTTCGCCGGCGCAGCAGCGTGGTATTGGCGGACCAAGTCGAGAATTTGACGGCGGAGGGATCGGCGGTCGGACATACGGCGGAATTCGCTGTTCGGGAAAAGCTGCGGTCGGCGGCGATCGGTGTTCAGGGGCACGGGGCGACGGCCCAAGCCAGACCGGCGGCCCGGGCGGCAGTCGTGTAGCGGCTGATCTGCTCTTGCGTCAACGCCCGGATCATCTCCGCGTCCTCGACGCCGGCGGCCTGCCGGTACCAGGCGATCGTCTCCCGCACAGCCTCGCGGAAACCCCAGACCGGCGCCCAGCCGAGCAGCGCGTGCGCCTTGTCCGTCGCCAGTTGCAGGAGCCGCGCCTCGTGCGGCGCCCGCGAATCACTGCGGTCCTCCCAACGGCCGGGCCAATGGCGGAGAACCTCCTCCACCAGCTCGGCTACGGTCCGATTGGCATCGTGGTTGGGGCCGAAATTGAAGGCGGCCGTCATCAGCGCGGCCGCGAAGGGACACAACTCCGGCCGGGCCAGCACAGCGGCCAGCCACAGGTAACCGGACAACGGCTCGAGCACGTGCTGCCACGGCCGGGTGGCCACCTTGTTGCGAACGGGGATCGGTTCGCCCGCCCGCAACGCCCGCACGCAATCGGGCACGATCCGATCCTTGGCCCAATCGCCCCCGCCGATCACGTTCCCGGCCCGGGCGCTGGCGATGCGGACGGGGTGGTCGGCGAAGAAAGACCGGCGCCAGGCAGCCGCCGCAATCTCCGCCGCGCCCTTGCTGGCGCTGTAAGGATCGTGGCCCCCCAGCGCGTCTTCCTCGCGGTAGCCGTAAAGCCAGTCCCGATTCTCGTAACACTTGTCGCTGGTGACGATCACGACCGCGCACGGGTGATCCAGGCGCCGCAGCGCATCCAGCAGGTGGATCGTGCCCATCACGTTCGTTGCGAACGTCTCGACCGGCAACCGGTACGACTCGCGGACGAGAGACTGCGCCGCGAGGTGAAACACGAAGTCCGGGCGGGCCGCGGCCAGTTCGGCCTCCAGCCGCGAGCGATCCCGCACGTCCGCGTGGCAATGACGCAGCCGACGGGCGAGGCCCAGTTGGTCCGACAGGGCGGGCTGGGTCGGGGCCGCGAGGCTGTAGCCGGTGACCTCCGCCCCCAGCGCGAGCAGCCACTCACAAAGCCATGCGCCCTTGAAACCGGTATGGCCGGTGACAAAGACGCGCTGACCACGAAAGACCTCCACCAGCAACGATGCGCCTGGGGGGCCCGATGGGGAGACATCCGCCACCGCGTCAGAGTGCGAAGCCCGCCCCGGACGGACAAGCCGAAAGCCCGTGCCGCCGGGCGTCCCGCGCCGGGAATCTGTTTGACGCCTGAATCAGCGGTCTGAAAACTTCCTTCTGCCTGGTCGCTTCATGATTAGGCGAACTCGAAGTGGAAAGGAAATCGAACTATGCCAGTGAAAATTGCAATCAACGGATTCGGCCGCATCGGCCGCATGGTGTTCCAAGCCCTGTGCGATCAGGGTTTGCTGGGGAAGGATTTCGACGTGGTCGCCGTCGTGGATATCTCGACCGATGCCGACTATTTCGCCTACCAGATGAAGTACGACTCGGTGCATGGGAAGTTCAAGCACGCGGTCACCACCGAGAAGAGCAGCCCAACGCTGGAGGAGGCGGACACGCTGGTCGTCAACGGCCACAAGATCAAATGCGTCATGGCGGTGAAGGACCTCGCCACCCTGCCGTGGAAGGCCTTGGGCGTGGATGTCGTGGTCGAGTCCACGGGCTTGTTCACGGACAGTGAGAAGGCCAAGGGCCACCTCGCCGCCGGCGCCAAGAAGGTCGTCATCTCGGCCCCGGGCAAGGGTGAGGTGAAAACCATCGTCATGGGCGTGAATGAAGGCGAGTACGACCCGGCCAAGCACCACATCGTCTCCAACGCCTCCTGCACCACCAACTGCCTGGCCCCGCTGGTCCACGTCATCCTCAAGGAAGGGTTCGGCATCGAGACCGGCCTGATGACGACCATCCACGCGTACACGGCCACCCAGAAAACCGTGGACGGCCCGTCCAAGAAGGACTGGCGCGGCGGCCGCGCGGCAGCCATCAACATCATCCCCAGCACCACCGGCGCCGCCAAGGCCGTCGGCGAAGTGCTGCCGGCCACCAAGGGCAAGCTCACCGGCATGGCCTTCCGCGTGCCGACCGTGGACGTCTCCGTGGTGGACCTCACGTTCCGCACGACGACGGACACGTCCATCGAAGAGATTGACGCGGCCCTCAAGAAGGCGAGCCAGACCTACCTCAAAGGCATCCTGGGCGTGACGGACGAGGAACTCGTCTCGACCGACTTCATCCACGACGAGCGCAGTTCGATCTACGACAGCCTCGCAACCCTCCAAAACAACCTGAAGGGCGAGAAACGCTTCTTCAAGGTCGTGAGCTGGTACGATAACGAGTGGGGCTACTCCAACCGCGTGGTGGACCTGCTCAAATACATGGCCGGCAAGGGCCTGTAATTCGGCAGCCCCAAGCGACTCTCACGAACGGCGGCCCCGCAACGGGCCGCCGTTTCGCTTGGCGGGGGCGCTCTGCGGCAGCAGGGCGGCCGCCTTTCGCCAGAGAGTCTTCCGCCGTGATGGAGCGCCGGCATTCTCACCGGCAATTGGTGGCGGCGTCACCCCCCGACCCTGCGTGCGCTGGAACAGTGCGGCGACTGGCGGCCGGGACCGATTGCGCCCCCCGGGAGAGATGGAAACGCTCTAATTACCCCCGCCGCCTTCGACCGACTGGATGGCGCGGGCCAACGTGGTCAAATGAGTCTGCAGCGTGAACCGCTGGACAAATTGCTTGCGCAGAGGCGTGGCGTCCCCGGTCAGGGCGCGCAGCAGCGCTTCGGCCGCGGAGTCGGGCTGGCGCGGTTCGAGCAAGCCGGGATAACCCGGTGGCAGGGCCTCCGGAATCGCCCGCCAGCGCGTCGTCACGATGGGCAACGCGAACGCCATCGCTTCGATCAAGCTCACCGGTTGCCCTTCGTTGGCGTAGTACGTGGGGAAATGGAACACGTCGGCGTTGCGAAACAGCGCTTCCTTGGCCGCCCCGCGCACGAAACCCGGATACCGTAACCAGGAGGAATTCGTCACCCGCAACCGGTCGAACTCATCCCGCTCGGCCTCTGAGAGAAACTCACCGGCCACCGTCAGCTCGAGCCGGAGATCAACGCCGCGGCGTTGGAGCGAGGCATTGGCCCGCGCCACGGCGGCGACTGCGTCGAACAGCCCCTTGTCCCGCGTGCAGTGGGCGAGGTAAAGGATCCGCGCCGTCTCGCGAGGCTCGCCCCCCGCCGGAGCCGGCCGCCCGAGCGCCTCGGCGAGCACCTCGCGGCGCAGCCGCCGCCACGGCAGGAGTTCGTAATCGCAGGACGGGCAGGGATCGGGAATACCATTGGCCACCACCGCCACCCGTCGCGGGCGAAGCTTCTCCGCGTCGGCCCGGCTGAACTCGGACAGGACGATGCCCAGATCGGCGCGCCCGAGGAGACGTTCGGTGAGCCAGCGCTCCCATGAACGGGCACCCGTCTCCAGCCAGGCGCCGAGGCCGACCGCATGCCAGTGCAGGATCAGCCTGGGAAACCAGAGCCGGCACCACGCCATGACGATCCAGTCACGGATCAGCGGCGTCCGCTTCGCCGGTGCCGGCACGTAATACATCGTTCGCACGCCGTACCGGCAACGGATCCACGCCGCCTGGGCGCAGTACTTGAGCAGCGCGAACACCTTGCTGCCGCGGGCCGCACCGATGTCGTCCAAGCTGGCGGACAGCCGCGCGTTGACGTGATAGACCGCGATCCCGTGCGACGGCCCGCTGGCAGAAGCGCCCAGCGGTGCAGCCTCACCGGAACGGGCTTCCCGAGATCCGACCGCATCGGGAACCGCATCCGTTCCGGTCCTTGATTCGGCGCCACATTCGCTCGCGGGCCGTTCTTGGCGGGCGCGGTCGGCGGCCGTTTTGCCCCGTTGCCGGCAGTCGCCCCCAAAACCTCTGACCATCGCCTCGATCATCAGGCTCTGGCCGTGATGCGGCGGCGGCGTGTGGGCAAAGACGAGCAACTTCATGTCAGAGGTCGGGGCGCGGGCAACGAAACAGTGTCGGGCGACTATCCGCCGCGTCGGCCTGCCGCGCCAGACCGTTGTTGTCCGTCACGAGCCAGAAATGCGTCGCGTCCACGGCCAGCCCCTCCATCACCCCGGTGGCGTAATCGCGCCGGTAGGCAAACTCGGGGCGGCGTTCGAGTTCGCGGAAATCGTACTCCGCCCGCACGCGGCCGCGCGCGGGGTCCACCTTCAACACGCACCGTTGGTGGCGCAGGAGCACGTACAACGCGCCGTCACACCAAGCCAGATCCGAGTAATGAAGCGCGAGCCCCGGACGGCTCGGCCGCACCACCCACGATTCCGCAAAGGCAAAGGTCCGGTCATCGAAAGCGAAGAGGCGCGCCGGGCCGCGCTCCTTGGCGACGTACAGTCTTCCCCCACCCACCGCCACGCCTTCGAGCGAGGCGTTGGGATCTTCGCGCAGAGGATTCAGACCCACACCTCGCCAGTCGAGCGGCAGACGTTCCACCGCGCCGCCGGCGGGATTCAGCCGCAATACCTGGTAGTTGCCCTCCTCGCTGACATACACCCGCCCCGCCTCGTCCACGGCGAGGCCCTCGAAGTCCCAGGCACCGCGCTTGCCCGCCGCGAAAGGCCGCAACTGGGCCGCACTGAATCCGCCCGGCCAGGGCACGAGGTCCGCCTCATGGGGCGTGTTGCCGAAGCGAACCAGATGCAGCCGCGGATCGAGATTGTTCACCACCAGCAACTCTCCGAAGGGCAGAAACGCGAGACCGGAAGCGTCGAAGCGCTGGCCCGGCAGCGGCGGGTTCAATCGCCAGAAATCGTCCAGCGCGAGAACGTACCGCGGCCAGTCTGTCCGGCTGGCCGCCACTGGCTCCTGGACCGGTACCGGAAACTTGGGAGTCGTGCAGCCGGCGACCGAGGCGAGCAACGCTACGACCACGCTGAACTTCACGGAGGGTTGAGTCACCCGGCCGTTGTAGCAGCCGGATGGAGGCGGACAAGGTTGCGGCGCAGGAATTCCAAGGTGCTTGAGGATCAACCGCAAGGTCCCGTCACAACGGGCGATCCTGCCCATCGCGATCAGCCGAATGCCGGGAGGAAGCCCCGAACTCCCGCCTCAGGTCGAAGCCGGCGCCACCTTGGCGAGAGTCAGGAGCATGGAGAATCGCTCGACGGCCTTCACCGCGTGCGGCAATCCCGGTGGCATGTACAGCAGGTCGCCCGCTTTCAACTCGCGCGGCTTCCCGGCGAGCGCGAACTCGCAGCGGCCGCTCAGGATCTGGACCAGCGCGTGATGCGGCGAGGTGTGCTCGGTCAGTTCCTGACCTGCGTCGAAGCCGAACAACACCAGCCGCGACGATCCGCTGGTGAAGATGGTGCGGCTGACGATGCCGTTCGACGCGAATTGCGTCTCGGCCGTCAGGTCGATCACACCGGCCTCGCCGGGCTGGAAGAGTGGTGTCTCGCTCATGCGCGTCACGGTAACGGCGATCAGCCCCGGCCCGCCTTGACGGGCGTCAACCGCGAAGTCCGGCATCCGCGTCCGGGTGACGTCGGCTGGAGTCCCTGGTTGATCGTGGGAGGGCAAAGGATCGAGGCTCGATCATAACCCGCGACGGATGGATGCGGCGCCCACGGAAACAGGTGCTTGCCCCGTCTCCGCTGGTGTCATCGCGATAAGGACTCAAGGCTTTGCCTTGGGCCACGTACTCGAACCGGCTGGCTCGGCCGCGACCCGCACAGTGGGCTGTCAGCTCGAGCCCGGTCCTTCGCGGCCCTCCCCAGCCGAACTGGGCCGGCTGCGCGGCGAGCTGAACGTGTCCCTTGGCGACCGCATACCCAGGGGCCCACCACCGGTCCTTGCTGGTCCGCAGCCAACGGACCAAGTCGCTCTCACCGCCCGCCGCTGCAACCGCCTCCTCCGGAACCGCGGCGTCCCGGGTGCCGACTCACACCAACGCTGCAAGCCCGGCTGCGGGCGTCGAACGCGAGGTGGCGAACCAAACCTCCGTTTCACCCCCACTCGCCTCGATCGCCCTCCCCCAAATCGGCGGCGACGGAACGCCACCCACGGATGGCGGCAGCGCACGGGGCGCGGACTTGGCGCTTGCCCAGAGTGCCCGCCAATGGCCAGATACCGCCATGCCTCGCTTCTTGCTCCTGGGACTGGCGGTGGGCTTGGCCGGTTGGATCGGCCGGGCTGCTGGCCAGTCTGTTCCCGCCACCCGTTCGCCGAACATCGTGATCGTATTTGCGGATGATCTCGGCTATGCGGACATCGGCAGCTTCGGCGCACGCGACTATCGCACGCCGCACTTGGACCGGCTGGCGCGCGAAGGAATGCGGTTCACCAGTTTTTACGCCGCCCAGGCCGTCTGTTCGGCCTCCCGCGCGGCCCTGCTGACCGGCTGTTTTCCCAACCGCATCGGCATTCAGGGAGCGCTGAAACCCGGCGCCAGGTTGGGCCTCCACGCGGACGAAGTCACCCTGGCCGAGCTGCTCCGGGCCCGCGGTTACGCCACCGGCATCTTCGGCAAATGGCACCTCGGCGACGCGCCGGAATTCCTGCCCACCCGGCACGGTTTCGACGAGTATTTCGGTCTGCCCTACTCGAACGACATGTGGCCGCTGCATCCCGACTACGCGAACCTTCCGCCCGACGCCGCCGAACGGAAGCGCGCCTTCCCCGACCTGCCCTTGATTGAGGACGAGAAGGTGGTCAACGCGCGGGTCACCGCTGCCGACCAGCGTCAACTGACCACCTGGTACACCGAGCGCGCCGTGCGCTTCATCGAACGGCACCGCGACCGGCCCTTCTTCCTTTACGTGCCCCACAGCATGCCTCACGTGCCGCTGTTCGTGAGCGACAAGTTCGCCGGCAGGACGCGCCGGGGCCTGTATGGCGATGTCATTGCGGAAATTGACTGGTCCGTCGGCGAAATCCTGAAAGCCCTCAAGCGTCACCGCCTCGACGACCACACCCTGGTCATCTTCACCTCCGACAACGGCCCGTGGCTGCTGTACGGCGATCACGCCGGGTCCGCGCGCCCCCTCCGCGAAGGCAAGGCCACGATGTTCGACGGCGGCGTGCGCGTGCCGTGCATCATGCGCTGGCCGAAGCGCATTCCCGCCGGCCGCGCGTGCGCCGAGATCGCGGGCACGATTGATCTGCTGCCCACCATCGCGCGCCTGGCCGGTGCCCCGCTCCCGGAGCGGCGAATGGACGGCCGCGACATCTGGCCGCTCATGGCGGGCCAGCCCGGCGCCTCGTCCCCTCATGAATCGTGGCCTTTCTATTGGGGCAACGCGCTGCACGCGATCCGGTCCGGCCAGTGGAAACTGCATTTCCCGCACTCGTATCTGCAGCCGAATCCGCCGGGCACCAGCGGCCAGCCGGGCAAGTACGCGACCCGGGACATCGGGCTGGAGTTGTTCGACCTGGAGCGCGACGTTGCTGAATCGCGAAATGTCGCGGCCGAGTTTCCGGAGGTCGTCACGCGCTTGCAGCAACTCGCCGACGATTGGCGCAACGACCTCGGCGACACCCTGACCAAGCGCACAGGTTGCAACGTGCGGCCCGCCGGTCGTGTCTCGGATGGCGATACCCCGTGACTGCCAAGGGCGGCGCGGGCGGCGAGGAGAGGCGGTCGGTTGGTCCGGGAGCAGACCTGCCGCGACGCTCTGAGTCGCGCCGCGACCAAGGGCGGAAACGCGCCTCGACGCCCCAGTCAGGCATGCTACTCTGTCCCGGATGACGAGTGAAGCTCCCGTCGCACCTCAGAAGGTCAACCTCCGCCGTCCGGACATCATGGCGGCGGTGCAGGCCCAGGTCGTGACCCATTATCGCAGCGAGTTGGTGGAACGCATTCGCGCCAACGGCGGTCTGCTGGCCACGGACGGGCTGACGGTGAAGCTGGCGAAGGAATTTGGCTTTTGCTACGGCGTCGAGCGCGCGATTGACCTGGCTTACGCGGCGCGGAAGGTTTTTCCCCCGCCCAAACGCATTTTCCTCCTGGGCGAGATCATTCACAACCCCGAGGTGAACGACCAGATTCGTGGTCTGGGCATCGTGAGCTTGTCGCCCAAGCCGGGCGACCGGGAGCTGGCGCAGATCGCGTCCGAGGACGTCGTCATCATCCCCGCGTTCGGCACGGAGGTGGAGACACGACGGCGCCTCGAGGAAAAGGGCTGCGTGCTGGTGGACACCACCTGCGGCGACGTCATGAGCGTGTGGAAGCGGGTGCGGCAATACTCGCGCGAAAACGTCACCAGCATCATCCACGGCAAGGCGCGGCACGAGGAGACGAAGGCCACGACGTCGCAGGCGACGGCCTATGGGTCGGGCCACTACCTCGTCGTGTTCACGCTCGCGGAGGCCGATTACGTCTGCGACTACATCGTCCACGGCGGCGACAAGGCGGCCTTTCTGGAGAAGTTCGCGGGCGCGCACTCGCCCGGATTTGATCCCGACGTTCACCTGCGAGCGGTCGGGGTGGCGAATCAGACCACGATGCTGCGTGGCGAGACCGAGGAAGTGCAACGCCGCATCCGCGCGGCGATGGAGAAGCGGTATGGCGCCGCCACGCTGGCGGAGCACTTCCGCTTCTTCGACACGATCTGCGGGGCGACGCAGGACCGCCAGGATGCCCTGCAAAAGCTGCTGCAGGAGCCGCTGGACCTGCTGCTCGTCATCGGCGGGTACAATTCCTCCAACACATCGCACCTTGCCGAGATGGGCGAGTCGCGGCTGCCGACGTTTTTCATCAAGAACGCGGCCAAGATGGTGTCCAAGGATCTCATCGTGCATTGGAACCAGCATGATCAACGGGAAGTGGAAACATGCCACTGGTTGCCGGACCGCCCGCTCACCGTGGGAGTGACGGCCGGCGCGTCCTGCCCAAACAACCTGATCGAGGAAACCATCCGGCGACTGTTCGAGTTGCGCGGGGTCGCTGTGCAGGCGTTGCTGCGCGACTGATCCGGGCATCGCGATGGCCTGCACGCGCGAGGAACTCGAGCGGCGCGAGCGCCTGATCCTGGCACCCTATGCCCAGTTCAGCGCGGATGCCCGGGGACGGCGTCACCCCGAGCCCCCCCCCGAATGGCGCACCCATTTCCAGCGGGACCGCGACCGGATCATCCATTCGCGCGCCTTCCGCCGGCTGGAATACAAGACCCAGGTGTTCCTCAACGGCACCGGCGATCACCTGCGGACGCGGCTCACGCACACGATGGAGGTCGCCGCCATCGCGCGGAACATCGCGCGCGCCCTGCGGTTGAACGAGGACCTCGCGGAGGCCATCGCGCTCGCCCACGACCTCGGTCACTCGCCGTTCGGTCACAGCGGGGAAGCCATTCTCAACCGGCTCATGCGCCAGCACGGCGGCTTTGAGCACAACCGGCAGAGCCTGCGCGTGGTGGAAGAACTGGAACAGAAGTACCCGCGCTTCCCGGGCCTCAATCTGACCTGGGAGGTCCGGGAGGGACTGGCCAAGCACGAGACCGCCTACGACCAACCGGAGGCCGGGTTGGGCTTCGAGGCGCGCTGCAGCTCGCTCGAGGCCCAGGTCGCCAATCTGGCCGACGAGATCGCCTACTACAGCCACGACCTCGACGACGGGCTCGATGCCGGGCTGCTCCGCGAACGCGCGCTGTTCCGCGACGTGCTCGTCTGGCGGCTGGCAGCCCGACGAGTGCAGCGGCAGCACGGCCGACTCCCGGACGAAGTGCGCTGGTACTTTACGATCCGCTGCATCATTGACGACCAGGTCCGCGATGTCGTCCAAACCACCGGGAAGCGGATCGCCGCCAGTGGCGTAGCCAGCGCGGACGACGTACGCCGGCAACGCCGCCCGCTGGCGGCCTACAGCCCGGAACGTCGCGCGTTGAACCTCGAACTCCGCAAGTATCTCTACCGCGAATTGTACCTCAGCGAGGCCGTGCGCGCCCCGAACGCCCGCGCCACGGAGATGCTGCGCGCGCTCTTTCCGTACTACCTCGCGCACCCGGAGGCGATGGGCGGAGGATCGCAACGACGGATCCCCCGCGACGGTCTGGAGCGAGCCGTGTGCGATTACCTGGCGGGCATGACGGATCGGTTTGCCGCCGAGGAATACCAGCGCTGGATTGGCACGCCCTCGCCCCGCTGACGGGGGAACCGCGCCCAACCCTGTTCCGGCGAGGCGAGGCCGGGAACGCCGTCCGGAACCGCGCTTTCAAGCCACCGTCCGCTTCCTATACTTCCGCACCGATGAATCGCATCCGCCTCCTCCCCGAGAACGTCGCCAACCAGATCGCCGCCGGCGAGGTGGTGGAGCGGCCGGCCAGCGTCGTCAAGGAGCTGGTGGAGAACGCGCTCGATGCGGGCGCCACGCGCATCACCGTCGAAATCCACGCGGGCGGACGCAGTTTGATCCGCGTGACGGATGACGGGTGCGGCATGAGCCGGGACGACGCGTTACTGGCCTTCGAACGCCACGCGACCAGCAAGATTCAGCGCGCCGAGGATCTGCAGGCGATTTCCACCATGGGCTTCCGCGGCGAAGCCTTGCCCAGTCTCGCCAGTGTCAGCCGGCTCACGCTGACTACGCGCGAAGCCGCCGCCGACGTCATCGAGGCCACGCAGGTGATCATTCACGGCGGCAAGCTGTTGGACGTGCGTTCGGCGGCGGGCCCCGTTGGCACCTCGGTCGAGGCGCGACAGCTCTTCTTCAACCTGCCGGCGCGCCGCAAGTTTCTCCGCAGCGAGGAAACCGAGCGCGCCCACATCCAGCACTACCTGACGCTGGCCGCCGTGGCGCATCCGGCCGTTGGGTTCACCTTCACCTGCGACCAGCGGCTCGTCTGGCAACTGCCGCCGGTCGCCCGCGGCCCGGAAGCGGCGGACGGACTGGCGGCGCTGCGCGAGCGGCTCCGCGCCTTGTACGGCGGGGACCTGAACCTCGTGCCGGTGGATTTCGCGCGCTCGCTCGCGCTCGCGCCGGCTGCGGACCCGGATGCCCCGGCCGATGAGGCGGCGGATTCGGAACCGGGGGCGCAGCCGCTGCGCGTGTGGGGCTTCATCGGCGCGCCGGGTGTGTCGCGTGCGACGCGGGCAGATCAGCATCTCTTTGTGAACCGGCGGCCGGTTGAGAACCGGGCGCTCAACCACGCGCTGATCGAGGGCTATCACACCAGCCTGATGAAAGGCCGGTTCCCGGTTGCTGCGCTGTTCCTCGAGCTTTCACCGGCCCTGGTGGACGTGAACATTCACCCGGCCAAGCGCGAGGTGAAGTTCCGTGAGGAGCGGCAGGTCCGTGCGATGGTCACGCAGGCGGTGCGGCGCGCGCTTCTGGGGTTTCACGCGTCGGCCACAGCCCAACCGCCAACCCGCCCGGCTCCCGTTCCCCCCGCGCCAGCCGGGGTGGAACCGGCCAGCCCGCCCCGGCGGCCCGTGCCCCCCCCCGCGCCGGTGTTGCCCTTTCCACCGGCTGTGGCCGCCCCCTTCGCGGCGCCGCTCCCCAGCCTTTCCGGGACCGGAAGGTTGGCATGGCCGGAATCAGTCCCGCCGCCGGGGAGCGCCGAGCCGATTGCGCGGGCCGGAGCCATCGAGCCGCAGGAGCCGGGAACTCCCGCCGGCCAGGTTGCTCCCTCCGCGCCCCTGGCCGGTCGGCCGGGGGCTGCGCCGGCTGAAGGGGCCTCCCCGCTGCTGGCCGTGCCGTTGCGGCTGGTCGGGGTGATCGGCCGACTCTACGTTGTGCTCGAGTCCGATCGCGGGCTGGTGCTGCTCGACCAACACGCGGCCCATGAACGCATCCTCTTTGAGCAGATGTTGCGGCAGCTTGAGACGGGGGCCGCTCCGTGCCAGCGGCTTCTCCTTCCGGAGACCGTTGAACTCTCCGCGCGGGACGCGGTGTTCGTGCGCGAGCAGCTTCCCACCCTGAACCGGCTGGGCGTGAGTCTGCGGGAGTTCGGCGAGCGGACGCTGCTGCTGGACGGGCTGCCGCCGTTCGTGCGGGGGCGCGGGGCGCGCGAGTTCGTCATCGAGTTGGTGGACGAGCTGAAGGCGGCCGGGCAGGAAGTGAACTCCCTGCGGTTGGGCGAACTCACGGTGGCCAAGACCGTCTGCCGGCACGCGGTGAAGGCCAACGACCCTCTCGACGCGCCGGAACTCGAAAAACTGGTCGAGGACCTGCGCCGCTGCGCGATGCCCTACACGTGCCCCCACGGGCGACCCACCCTGATCGAGTTCAACTGGCGCGAGCTCGAACGGCGCTTCGGCCGGGTGCAGTAGGCCGCGGCACCGATCGCCGACGGCGCGCCGTCGGAGTCAACGCTGCGACCAGCCGGTCTTCCTCGCGTTTCATCACCCGACGCTGTCCCGGCGACCGGTCATCGAAGCCGGCCAGATGCAGGAGGCCATGCACGGCGTAGCGCGCCAGCTCGGATTGCCACGAGGTGCGGAACGCGCGTGACTGCCGCCGGGCGACTTCCACGCAGATGAAGACCTCCCCACACAACCAGCACTCATCGGGCCGGGCCAGCGGCGGCGGGCCATAGTCCAGCGTGATGACATCGGTCGGCCCCTCATGGCCGAGCTGTTCTCGGTTCAGCCGCGCCATCTCTTCGGCGCCCACCAAATGGAAGCCCAGTTGGTAGCGGACCGGGCCCGCTCCGGGTGACGACGGGGTCGCCCGGCAAAACACGGGATCGCCAAGGGCCCGCAGGATCAGCCGGCGCAGCGCGGCGGCGTCCACCCGCTGGCGGAGGTGCCGGCGACGGACCGTCAATTCATCCGCCGTGGCAGCCGCGGTGGCGTTCGTAGGCATGAACGATCCGTTGCACGAGCGGGTGGCGGACGACGTCCTTCCGCTCGAATTCCACCAGGGCGATGCCCTCGACCCGCGCCAACGCCTGCCGCGCCTCCACCAATCCAGAGGGTTTGTGTTTGGGCAGGTCAATCTGGGTGAGGTCGCCGGTGATCACGGCCTTCGACCCGTGGCCCAAACGGGTCAGGAACATGAACATCTGCTCCGTGGTCGAATTCTGCGCCTCGTCAAAAATGATGAAGGCATTGTTCAGCGTGCGCCCGCGCATGTAGGCCAGCGGGGCGATCTCGATCACGCCGCGTTCCATGTGGCGCTCAATGTCCTCGGCCGGCAGCATGTCGTGCAGGGCGTCATAGAGCGGCCGAAGGTAGGGCGCGAGCTTCTCCTGCAGGTCGCCCGGCAGGAAACCCAGCGCTTCGCCGGCCTCGACGGCCGGCCGGGTGAGGATCAGGCGGTTGACGCGCCCCTCCCGGAGAGCGGCGGTGGCCATGGCCATGCCCAGGTAGGTCTTGCCGGTGCCGGCCGGACCGATCCCGAAGGTGACATCGTGATCGCGAATCGCCTTCAAGTAACGCCGTTGCCCAGTGGTCTTGGGCACGACGACTGCCTTCTTGAGCGAGGTTTGAATGCGTTCCTCGCTCAACTCCCGCAGCGCCTGTACGCCCTCGCTCTTCACCACGGCGAGCGCCAGCGAGAAATCCTGGTTGCGGACACGCCCCCCCGATTTGACGGTGACTTCGAGGAGCTCGAAGAGATGCCGCGCCCGGGCCACCTGCTCGGTTTCACCCTCCAGTTTGATCCAGCCGTCGCGTGTCGTTGCCTTGACCCCGAGCTGGTCTTCCAGCGCGGCCAGATTGCGCGGCTCGCCGTTGAACGTCTGTTGTGCCAGACGCGCGGTCTCGAAATGAATGGTGTCAGTTGCCATGCTTGGAAAGTGGCGGCTCCCCGCGGCCCCTACGGTCCAGCCGGCCGCGAGTCCGCGGTCTAAACCTCGATCAACATCCGCACCGGATTCTCGATCGCCTCTTTCACGCGGCGGAGGAACGTCACGGCCTCGCGGCCATCCACGATGCGATGATCGTAGGTGAGCGCGACGTACATCATCGGCCGGATCACCACCTGTCCATTCAGCGCCACCGGGCGGTCTTGAATGGCATGCATCCCGAGCACGCCGCTCTGGGGCGGGTTGACAATGGGCGTGGACAGCAGGGAACCGTAGATGCCGCCGTTGGTGATGGTGAACGTGCCGCCCGCGAGTTCCTCGGGCTTCAGTTTGCCCTCCTTCACGCGTCGGCCGAAGTCGCCGATGGCCTGCTCCACCTCCGCGAAACTCAGCCGCTCCGCGTGGCGCAACACGGGCACCACGAGCCCCTTGCCGCCGCCGATGGCGATGCCGATGTCGTAGTAGTTCCGATAGACCACGCTGGTGCCCCGCACCTCGGCGTTGAGCACCGGGATTTCCTTGAGCGCGTCCACCACGGCCTTCACGAAGAAGGACATGAAGCCCAGCTTGATTTGGTACCGTTCCGTGAATCGCTCCTGATACTCCTTCCGCAGTGCCATCACCACCGACATGTCCACCTCGTTGAAGGTTGTCAGCAGGGCGGTCTCGGACTTCGCTCGCACGAGATTCTCGGCGATCTTGCGGCGCAGTAGCGACATTGGGATCACCTCTTCCGTGCGGTCACCCGCGGCGGGAGCGGCAACCGGTCGCGCGGCTGGCGCCGGCGGTGGCGAAGTGGGCGGCGGGGCGGAAGGCGGCGATGCCGAGCCAGCCCGCAGAGCGTCTTCTTTCAGAATCCGCCCCCCGGGACCCGAGCCACGAACCTCGGCCGGTGAAACGCCTTTTTCGGCCAGGACGCGCGCCGCCGCCGGCATGACGTGGGGAACCGGGGCCTGGGCGGGAGTCTGGGCCGGGGCGGAGGAAGGGGGAGCCGCCGCAACGGGGGCGGCACCAACTTCCAAGGTCGCGATTACGTCACCCACGGAAACACGGCTGCCGCGGGGCTTGAGAACCTTCGTCAGCCGGCCCGCGTCCGGCGCGGGCACTTCGACCGTGGCCTTGTCGGTTTCGAGCACGACCAGGGTTTCGTCCTTGCGAACGGCGTCGCCCTCGGTCTTCTGCCAGTCCCCGACTTCGACCTCGGTCACGGACTCGCCCACGGAGGGCACGCGGATTTCGACAGCGTTAGTGCTCATTGAGGTCAGGACGGGGCAAGTTGTTTGATACTGACGATGGTCTCGGTCCGCGGGCGTGCCGTGAGGGTTTCCGCGGCGAAGGCACGCTCAAGGATCTGTTCCTGTTCGAGGTGATGCGCCGCGTGCGAGCCGGTGGCCGGACTGGCGGATGCGGGCCGGCAGATGCCGGAGAACGGCAGGCGTCCGCCGAGGAATGACATGCTCACGGTCACGCGGAGAAATCGCCACGCGCCCATATTCTCCGGTTCCTCCTGGACCCAGATCACGTTGGTGCCGGGCCGGCAGTCGCCGAGCAACGTTTCCAGTTCGCGCTGCGGGAAGGGGTAAAGCTGTTCCAGCCGGATGATCGCCAAATCCTCACGACCCAGGTGCTGGCGGTGCGCTTCCAGTTCGTAGTAGAGCTTGCCGCTGCAGAGCAACACCGCGTTGACCGTGTCCATCGGGATGCCCCGCGGATCGGGGATGACCCGCCGAAAGCGGCCTTGGGCGCACTCCTCGAGGGTCGAGACTGCCTTGGGGCTCCGCAGGAGACTCTTGGGGGTGAAGACGAACAGGGGCTTGCGCCAGCGCCGCAGCACCTGCCGGCGAAGCAGGTGGAACATCTGCGCCGGCGAAGTCGGCACGGCCACCTGGACGTTGTCCTCCGCGCACAACTCGAGGATGCGCTCGATCCGGCCGCTGGAGTGCTCGGGGCCTGCGCCCTCGAACCCATGCGGCAGCAGCAGCACGAGGCCGCTCAGGCGGCGCCACTTGTCTTCCCCGCTGACAATGAACTGGTCAACGATCACCTGCGCCACGTTGACAAAATCGCCAAACTGGGCCTCCCAGATGGTCAGTCCGTCCGGGGTGTCGAGGCTGAAGCCGTATTCAAAGCCGAGCACGCCGACCTCGGACAGGGGGCTGTTCAGAATCTCCACGGATCCCTGCTGCGGAGCGACATGTTGCAGGGGAACGTAGGTCAGACCGCTCTGCACGTCATGCAGCACGGCATGGCGATGGCTGAAGGTGCCGCGGCCCACGTCCTGTCCGGACAGCCGGACACGATAGCCTTGATCCGCCAGGCTCGCCCACGCGAGCGCCTCGCCGGCAGACCAGTCCAGCGGCACCTCTCCCTGCGCCATTTTCCGGCGCAGTTCCATGAAGCGTCCGAGCTTGGGATGGAGGTTGAAGTCATCGGGCAGGTCGGTCAGACGCCGCAAATACGTGGCCAGCTTCTCGCGGGGCACGCCGGTGACGGGATTGTCGCGGGATGGTTCGCTGCCGCCGATGTAGCCTTTCCAGACGCCGCGCAGGCTGCTCGGCCGCACCGTACGGAATTTGCCCCGCGCCTCGCTCAGTTGCTGTTCGAGCACGCTCTGGCGTTGTTCGGCAATCCGGTCTGCGTCCGCTTGCGAGACGCCGCCCAGCCGCAGCAATTGCTCGAGGTAGCCTTCGCGGACCGGCTTGCGCTTCTCGATGAGGGCGTAGAGTTGCGGCTGCGTGAAGGAGGGTTCATCGCCCTCGTTGTGGCCCAGCCGCCGGTAACAGTACATGTCAATGACCACGTCCTGGCGGAACTCCCGCCGAAAATCCATGGCGAGCTGGATGCAGCGCGCCACGGCCTCCGGATCCTCGCCATTCACATGGAGAATGGGCGCCGGCAACATCTTGGCCACGCTGGTGGCGTACATCGTGGATCGGCCCTCGGAAGGTGGCGTGGTGAAGCCGATCTGGTTGTTGACGATGATGTGGATGGTGCCCCCCACGCGATAGCCCTTGAGCCGGCTGAGATTCAAGGTCTCTTGCGTCACGCCTTCGCCAATGAAGGCCGCATCGCCGTGAATCAGCAGGCTCAGGACCTGCGAGTGGTCGGTGTCGTTGGCCCGCACCTGTTTTGCCCGCACGCGGCCCAGCACCACCGGGTTCACGAACTCCAGGTGGCTGGGATTAAAGCAGAGCGAAAGATGAATCTTCCCGCCGGCGGCGGTCTTGTAGTCGCTGCTGTAACCGAGGTGGTATTTCACGTCACCGCCCCCGAGGTACAGGTCGGGGTCCTTGTCCTCGAACTCGCGGAAGATCTCCTTCGGGCTCTTGCCGATGATGTTGGCGAGGACGTTGAGACGCCCCCGGTGGGCCATGCCCAGCACGATTTCCTTCACCCCGTGCTGCGCCGCGCTCTCGATGGCGAGGTCGAGCATCGGGATCAGGGTTTCGCCCCCCTCGAGCGAGAAGCTCTTGGCTCCGACAAACTTCCTCCGGATGAACTGCTCGAACACCACGGCGTCGGTCAGCCGGGAGAGGATGCGCAGTTGCTGGTCGCGGGGGAGCGGTGCCCAGTACGAATCGCCCTCGATGCGCTGCTGCACCCAGTGACGCATCTTGATGTTGTCAATGTGCATGTACTGGAAGCCGATCGAGCCGCAGTACACCTCCCGGAGCCGGCTGTGGATGCGCCGGAGGGAGAGCCGGCCGGCCCCGCACATCGTCTCGCAGGCAAACGATCGTTCCATGTCCGCGTCGCTGAATCCGTAGTATTGGGGATCCAGCTCGGGCACGTAGGGCACGCTGCTTCCCAGCGGATCAAGGCGCGCCTGCATGTGCCCGCGCACGCGATAGGCCCGCAACATCCGGTCCACCCGGTGTTGCAACAGCACCATGTCCTCACCGTCCGGACCCGCGGCCGGCGCGGCCGTCATCGGCGCCGCCCCGGGATGGAAAATGCTTCGGCGTGGGAAGGAGGGCCCCGGTCGGAACCCGTTCGTCTCCGGCCCGCCGTTCCAACCCGCGAAGTATTCCCGCCATTCGGGCGGAACCGCGCCGGGTTCCCGCAGATAATCAGCGTACAGGGCCTCCACGAATTCAAGATTCGCGACAGCGGGCAACGGACCGTCGTAGTTCATTCAACTTGCGGAGGCCAGCTTAACACGAATTCCGCGGATTCAAGCCTGATTGGGGTACGGGCCGCCGATCTGCCCGGCCGTGCCGGCTGCGCGGGTTTGTCACAGATTCCGCGACCGGGGTACCGTCTCGCGGACGCGCCGCAGGTCGCGATCCCTCGCGTCGGACGGTGCCCGGGGGCTGTAGCTGGTGGGCGAGGCTTGGTAGGATTTCTTGATGATCTCGGACCCGGCGACGATCGGCGGGTCCAGCCAGCGCCACAACTCGGCATGACCGTCGGCGAAGGACAACACGCCCACGCGGTTATGCCGGCTGGCCGGCAGGTTCCAGTAAAAGTGCTGCGGAATATCCGGGGGGAGAATGCCGATGGCCCCGTTCTGAATGCTCCACTCATCTTCGTCCCAGAACACCGACGCCCGCGAGGGCGCCGGATCGAGGATTTGCACCGACCGGTAGATCGGGTTCGGGCAGTACTCTGGGTTGAGGTGGGCCAGCCCCGTGCTCATCGCGTAACTGCGGGTGCGGAACAGGTTCGGGAAACGCGCGACCTTCGAGCGGTCGCCGGGGCACCGGTAGATGGCCACGGAGGTGTTGTAGCGAAAGAGCACCCCGCGCTGGATGTTGGTCGTGGTGCGGTCCGTCTTGGCGTCACCTTCGATCCACGATCCCGCCAGGCTGATCTCGCCCGCCGCCTCGTTGGGCGGCAGCACGCCGCCGTGGTCGTCGGCATACATTGTCCAACAGAGCGTGAGCTGCTTGAGGTGATTCAGGCAGGCAATGGATTGGGCCTTGGCCTTTGCGCGCGACAGGGCGGGCAGCAACATGCCCGCGAGGATCGCAATGATGGCGATCACCACGAGCAGCTCGATCAACGTGAAACCGGTCACCCTCCGGCCCGATGACCAGGCCGCCCCGCGGTGAGGCCCGCGGGGCGACCTTGCGCTGACGGATGAACGGAGCACCGGCCTACCTCACGATGGCCCGGTAGAAGGCGGCCGCGCCGCCGGCGGCATCGGTCACCTCAGCGGGCGCGGTGACGGTCCGCAAGTCGGTCCACGGGCCGTTCACGGCCGTGGCCTTTTGGACCACATACGAGGCACCGGCGGTTCCCGCGACGCTGAAGCGAATCTGCCCGTCGGCGATCGTCGCCCCTCCGAGCGTCGCCGGTCCGGCGGGAGTTCCCTCGGTGATTTCGTACGCCCGTACGCCGCTGTTCGTATCGAGGACGAACAGTTTGTCGCCGCCAAACGCCACGGACCCGGTGCCGTTGACGTTGGGCTGCTCGGGCAGGATGAGCCGTTGGTCGCGCATGGCCGGCTCGTCCAGGTTCGTCAAGTCGTAGAGTCGCACGTTGTCGGGCGTTTCGAGGGCCACGCCGGCCAGGAACTTTTTCCCCGGATCGTAGCCGAGGAAACTGACGGCATTGGGGATCTGGGTGGCGGTGTAGGTGCGCGCCAGCGTCGCCACGCCGCTTGACGGATCGAACGCCACATGCACCACGGGCTGGCCGTTGGCCGTGCCGAAAACGCTGTTGCCCGGCCCAAAAGCAATGCCCAGGCCGAAGGCGCTGCCGGAGATCCCGTCCACCGTGAAAACCTGCCCGGCGAAGTCGTATCCATTCGCCGTGGTCAGCAGAGCGAATTTTCGGCCCTGCTGCGGCGCCAAGCCACGAGTACCCAACAGGATTTGGGTGCTCGCGCCCTGCCCGCGCACGGCCATCGTATCGCCCCAGCGCTCCGGAATAGAGAGTTCGGCCACCGCCGCCAGGGGCACCGGCACGGCGTCCGGGCCGTCGTGATCCCACCGATACAGGTTGAAGGTCGCGGTCGAACCGTCGGTCACGAGGTTCCCCGCGTACACCACGCCGTCTTCGGCCACGCCGATCATGTTGAGCAACAGCGTGCCGCCGAAAAACACGGGCAGGTCGTCGGCGCCGGTCGTGCGCAGGCGGTGCTTTTCCTCCCCGGTGGCAGCGTCCAGCACCACGATCATGTTGGCCGGGGACCGTGAGGCCAGCAGCAGGTTGCCGGTGGCCGGATTGTACGCGATGCCGCGCTGGGAGTTGTCGCCGGTGAGGTAGGGCCGGTCGCCCAGATTCAATCCCCACAGCGGCCGCAACACCCCCGAGTTCATCGGTTCCAGCACGGTCAGGTTGGCCGGCGCGCTCGTGACACTGCCCGCCGCATTGCTCACGGTGACGGAGTAAGCCCCGGCCCGGGCCGTGGTGATGTCGGTGAGGACCAATTGGGAACTGGTGGCATTCGCAATGGGCGAACCGTCAACCGCCCACTGATAAGTAAACGGCGGCGTGCCCTGCGCGGATACGGCGAAGGTGAACGTGGCGCCCGCATAGACCGTGCCGCTGGCCGGCTGGGTGGCAATGGTCGGCGGGTCCACGATCACCGATCGCTCCACTTTTGCCGCCAGCAGGCCGTTGTTCGTGTCGAGCCCAAAGACGTCATCCCCACGGATTGCGGCCGCCGCGGTTCCATTGACGTTGGCGTTGGACGTCGGGAAGGGAAGCGGGTCTCCAATGCGGACCAATCCGGTCGGATCGGAGATGTCGAACACGCTCAACAGGTGTGATCCGTAGTCCACCGCCGCGAGGCGCTTGGCCACCGGGTCCACGCTGATGCCCGTGACGCCGCCAGCGACAATCGAGGTGGGAACGGTGTTCAGCAAGGTGGCCGTGCGGGTGGGCAGATCGAGCGCAATCCGCTGGAGTTCGTTGCCGTTGAGCTTCGCCCAGATGGTATTGCCCTCGCCGAAAGTCACCCCCAACCCGATCTTGCCGGCGATGGTGGCGGGCGAGACGAAAACCGTGGGAGTAAATGTAAGGCCATCCTCCGTGGTGTATAGGAGGATGTACTTGCCGTTGCGGGCCGTTTGCAGGAGCTGGGTGTTGGTTCCCGAGCGGCGCACGGCGAAATTGTCGCCAAACCGGATGTCCTGACCGGTGCCCGGGCTCTCGATGCCCTCCAGCGGGTCGCCCGCGTAGGCCACGGAGACCGGGGTGTCGGAGTTCACGTCCGCCCACCGGTAGATGCGCACGGTGCCGAGCGACGTGGCCAGGTTGCAGGCATAGACGGCGCCGTCATCGGCCGCGCCCACAAGGTTCAGCGCAAAGGTCCCTCCAGTGATCGGGAATTCCCCATTCTCGTCCTGCGTGCTGAGCCGGCGTGGTTCGCCCAGTTCATCCGAGCCGTCTCCACCCGTTGCTTTGTCCAGAACGTAGATATTGGGACCACCCGCCCGGCTGAGGAGCAGGACCCGTTGGGAAACCGGCTCGTAGGCGACACCGCGTTCGAGGTTTGCGGTCGTCACATAAATCCGGTCATCCGCCACGATTCTCCACACCTCGGTGAGTGAATCGGCCCGGCCGATGGAGCCGAACATAGCGATTCCCGCGGCGACCAGGGCGGCGGGACGAAGTACGTTATCTCGATGCGATTTCATGTTCTGACAGATGTTCAGG
>CALJWR010000144.1 GCA_937976685.1 uncultured Verrucomicrobiae bacterium | reverse complement strand
CACCCAGTCGCCGTACTTGTCGCCGAAGAACTGCATGATGTCCCGGCGGTCCTTGACGTGGCTGTACTTCACCTCGGTCCAGGACACGCCGGCGTTCTCAAGGATGCGCTCGTTCACGAGACGCTCGACGTCCGCGACCTGCTGCGGCGTGAGCGGAGCGTGGTTGAAGTCAAACGTCAGCTTCTCCGGCCCGACGTAGGAACCCTTCTGCGACGCGTCGCGGCTGACGACCTCATGCAGTGCCCAGTGCAGGAGATGTGTGACCGTATGGTGCCGTTGGATGGCGAGGCGGCGATCACGGTCCACCATGAGAGTGACAGAAGCGCCGACGGAAGGGGCGTCAGGAGCCAAATCGGACGGATCCGACGAATCCAGCAAATGCAACCAAGTGTCGCCGCTCTTGCGGGTGTCCACGATTCGCCACGCGAGGTCGCCGTGGCGGAGCATGCCGGTGTCGCCGACCTGCCCGCCCATCTCGGCGTAACAGGCGCTGGTATCGAGGATGACCGCGGTCCGGTCCTTGAGTTGCACGACCTCCAGCACTTTGGCGGGGGTCTCCAAGGTGTCGAAACCAACGAAGCGGGTGGGCCCCGTGGTCTCGATCTGTGAAAGCTCGATGATGGTTTTCTTCTGGGCGGCGCGCGCGCGGGCCTTCTGCGCCTCCATGAGCCGGTTGAACCCGTCCACGTCCACCGTGAGGCCGCGCTCACGGGCCATCAGTTCGGTGAGGTCGAGCGGGAAGCCATAGGTGTCGTAGAGCTCGAAGGCAATCGCACCGGGGACGGTTTGGCCAACCCGTCCCGACGCGGCCACATCGCCGTGTCCCGGCTGCCCGGGCCGCGTCGCCTCGTTGAAGCGCAGAATGCCTCTGTCCAGCGTCTTGTTAAACGACTCCTCCTCGGCGCGGATGACTTCCTCGACCTGCTTCTGCTTCGCCCGAATCTCCGGGAAGACATCGCCCATCGTGTTGGCCAGCACGGCGACGAGCTTGAAGAAGAACGGCTCGTGGAAGCCGAGCGTCCGGCCGTACCGCACGGCGCGCCGCAGAATCCGCCGCAGGACGTAGTTGCGATCCGTATTGCCCGGTTGGATGCCGTCGGCGATGGCGAAGCTCAGAGTCCGGATGTGGTCGGCGATGACGCGGAACGCGATGTCCACCCGTTCCTGTTCAGGAGCACCCGCGGCGCCGGGCGACGGCAGCGTCGAGCCATACCGCTTCCCGCTGAGTTTCTCCAGCGCATCGAAGAGTGGCCGGAAGACATCGGTTTCGTAGTTAGAGATGACCCCGCTGAAGTCGGTGAAGTTCTTCGTGCATTGGAGGATGCTGGTCACGCGCTCAAAGCCCATCCCGGTGTCCACGTGCCGCGCGGGCAGCGGCGAGAAGGTGCCGTCCGGGTTGGCGTTGAACTGGATGAACACCAGGTTCCAGATCTCGATGCACTTCGGACTGCCCGCGTTGACGAGCTCGCCGCGCGTGTCGCCGGCGGGCGTCAGGTCCACGTGCAGTTCGGAACACGGACCGCAAGGTCCGGTGTCGCCCATCATCCAGAAATTGTCCTTCTTGCCGCCAGTGCGGATGTGGACTTTCGGATCGAGCCCGGCCCCTTGAAAGAGGCGCGCCCAGTGGTCGTAAGCCTCCTGGTCAAACTCGCTCGGGTCGCCCTTGGCCGCGTCGGGCTGATACACCGTCGCGTAGAGGCGGTGCTTGGGAAACTTCCACACCTCGGTGACCAGTTCCCACGCCCACTCGATGGCCTCGCGTTTGAAATAGTCGCCGAAGCTCCAGTTCCCGAGCATTTCGAAGAACGTGTGGTGGTAGGTGTCGAGGCCCACGTCTTCGAGGTCGTTGTGCTTTCCGCCGGCCCGAATGCACTTCTGGGTGTCGGCGGCGCGGGTGTCGAGCCCCGGCACGGCCCCGGCCCAGCGACTTACGTCGGCGGCTTTCTGGCCGAGGAAGATCGGCACGAACTGGTTCATGCCCGCGTTGGTGAAGAGCAAGTTCGGCGAGTCGGGCAGAAGGGAACTCGATGGCACGATGGTGTGCCGCTTCGACCTGAAGAAGTCGAGGAACGACTGACGAATCTGTGACGAGGTCATTGCGAACAAGTTGAACCGCTGAAGTCAGCCGGACGGACGGTCGCATGGCACGCCGATCGGTCCCGCAGCTCTGGCGGCAAATCAGCCGGGCGACCCTCGGCCGACCGGCACAAAACAGGCGCAAAAACTAGGCCGCCAGCCGGGCGGAAGGCGAGTGCAAGTTTCGCGCTCCGTCCCCGCCGGACCCGCCGATCCTGCGGCCGGGCTGGCGCGCACCGCGATTGCCCGCTTGTGTTCCCCGGCGGGTCCGCCGACAAACTCCGCCCGCACGGCGTGAATCACTGGCATCCCCAACTCGACTGGCTTCGGCTCCTGCCCCCGGAGGACTTCCGCTTCCGCATGGGTCTGCGCCCCGGCGCGGCCCGCGATTTCTTTGCGCCGTCGCCGGGGGCGGACCGCGTGCTGCGCGAGCGCGCCCAGTGGGTGGCGAGCGCCCCGGATCAGCACCTCGCGCTCACCGCTTCCGGCATTCCGTTGTTCGCGGAATTTGCCGAATGGCTCGAATCCGGCCGCGACGAGTCCGAGGCGGCCCGCTCGGCAGCCGCCACCGAGGACTTGGCCCTCGCCAACGCCCGCCTCGCCTCCTTCACGGTGCGGTGGGAACCGGACCTTGTCTTCCTTGTCCCGGACCCATTCGGCGTCCTGCGCGTAGCTGGCGGCGCGGTGTGTTTCCCTTCGTCGTGGGCGCTGGCGGAAAAGATGGGCCAGACGCTGGCGGAGGTTCACGGCCCGGTGCCGGGCCTCAACGCGCGGCTGGGAGGGAAGATTGACGCCGCGCTGGCCCGGCTGCCCACGGGCGCCGGCTGGTTCCGCGAAAACTGGGGACTGGCCGGCGACGCCGAACTGAATCGGCATCCCGCCCGCGGCCTGCCTCCCTTGGGCGCCGAGGCGCCGCTCGACCGGACGTGGCTTCGGCTCGAGCACCAGGTCCTGCTGCGACTGCCGGCCACGGGTGGGGTCGTTTTTGCGATCCGCGTGACCATCCACCCGCTGGCGCAGGTTGTCTGTGAGCCCGCGTGCCGCAGGACCCTCGCCCGGGGCCTCCGCACCATGCCGCCGGACGTCGCAGCCTACAAAGGGCTCGCCGCCGCCCGCGACTGTCTGCTGGCGCAACTTGAGCCGACGGGCACCCCATGACCCGACGTTCCCGCTCCACCACGCCTGGCGCTCGGCCACGGCCTCCCGCCGCCGGATTCCGAACCGGGCTGTCCTCGCGAGTCCGCTCCGATACGGACGCCGGCGCTTGCTTCGGTGATGTGATGTTGACCGCGGAGGACTGCGAGGGATTTCTACGAGACGAGCTCCGTCGCCTCTGGCCGGGAATGCCGGTTCAGTTTCTCGCGCCGCGATTGTTGATCTGCCCGGCAACCTCCTTGAGCGGGGCCGCCCCGGCCACGCCCGCCGGGTCTGGACTGCCGCCGCTGGTCTTTGCGCGGCAGTTTTTGCCCGCTGCCCAATCGGTTTCGGTGGACTCGATCCGCGCCGGAGCAGAGGTGGTTTTCGCCGCGATCACGGCGTCGCTTCCCGACCGGCAGTCCTGGCTGCTGCACGTGGCGGCTCACTACGGCGCGGCGAACGCCGGCGAGCATCGTTGCCGGCTGATTCGCGAGAGTGTGCTCGACCGGCTCCAACGTCAGCGGCGAGGTTTGCGCCGCGCCCTCGCGCCGGACACGGCGCCGCTGACAACCGCGCATTCCGTGGTGCAACTGCTCCTCATTGCGCCCGACCGCGGCCTGCTCTCCTTGGCCGTGGCACCGCGGCCGTTTCAATGGCGTCGCGTCCTCGCGCCGTTCCCCAAAGGGTGGGTGCAGCCGGCGCGCGACCTGGCCGCACCGTGTCGCGCCTTTGCGAAGTTGGTCGAGGCCGAAGCCCGCCTCGGCCGCCGGATTGCGGCCGGCGAAACCTGCGTGGACCTTGGCGCCTGTCCGGGGAGCTGGAGTTACGTGGCGCTCGGCCGTGGTGCCCGCGTGTGCGCCGTGGATCGCTCACCGCTTCGCGCCGACCTGATGGCGCATCCCCGCTTGCACTTCGTGCGGGGCGACGCCTTCCGCTTCGTCCCCGACGAGCCGGTGGACTGGCTGTTGTGCGACGTCATCGCCGCTCCGGAACGCAGCATGGAACTCCTGCAAACCTGGGTCGTCCGCCGCTGGGCCCGTCATTTCGTGGTCACCCTCAAGTTCAAGGGCGCCGGCGGCTACGCGGAGTTGGATGGCTTGAAGCGGGCCTTGCCGCCGCTGACCAGCGAGTTCTTTCTGCTTCACCTCTGCGCGAATCGCAACGAGGTCTGCGCCTTCGGCAGCATCGCCCCGCCACCCGGGGACGACGGCGCACCCGCGACCAATGCCCCGCCCGTCAGCGCTTCTTCTTCGGCCCGCGGCTGAACGCGATCCGGATGGTGTCGAACACGCCGCCTTTGCGGGTCAACGCGGCCATGAGGCCGTGCGGCCTGGGTGGCGACGGCGTCAGCGCCAGGCACACGGCGCTGCAACGCGGGCACAGCCAGTGCGGCGCCCCGCCCGCGAGGTGGACATTGCGCGCGCAACTCGCGCAGTACGCCCGCTGGCATTGAGGGCATTGGAATACCGCCGGGAAATCCGGGTGGTGAAAGCACGCCAACGCGCCGGAGGAGAGCACCGGCTGCGCAGGTTCGTCGCTCGAGGCGAGTGCGGGGATGGAGATCGCCACGGGCGGAATGGCAAAACGCACCGCGACTTCCCCAAACGTCACCACGTCGCCATCTCGCACCTCCGCGCGCTCTACGATCCGGTCACCGATGCGAGTGCCATTGGTGGAGCCGAGGTCGCGCAGGTGAACGCCAAGGTCGCTGGCGTGGATCTCGCAGTGGTGGCTCGACACCGACGGGTCGGCCAACACGAAGCCACAATCGGCAGCCCGGCCAACGACGGTGACCCCGGACGGAAGGTCCAGCTCCCGACCGGTGGCGAAACCCGTCAAGACAGTCAGTCGCGCCATGGTGTGCAGCGAACAGACGCCGGCCCGCCTTCCCGGGTTACTCCAAGCGGCCCACCGGCGAGCGCGTACGCCCCGCTTCGCCAAGCGATGCCGGGGCTCCGGCGGCCGGCGCCGTCAGGCTTGCGGGAAGACATGGTAGAGCAGCAGATAGATCACCACACCCGTCACGCTCACGTACATCCAGACGGGCCAGGTCCATCGCGCGACAGAACGGTGCTGGTCGAACCTCCCGCGCAGGGCGCGGTAGAGCGTGACGAGCACCATCGGCACGATCGCAATGGCGCCGACGAGGTGGGTGACCAGGATGGACAGGTAAATCGGGCGAAACCACGCCGGGTCGGTGAACTTGGTGTGGGCCGAGCCGGTTTGTTGCTGCCGGAGCACGTGGTACGTCACGTAGCTGATCAGGAACAGGACGCTCATGACGAACGCGCCGACCATGCACTTCTGATGCGCCTCGCGCCGGCCTTGCTTGATGAACACCCAACCGGCCACCAGGAGCAGGGCGGCCGCGCCGTTCAGGCAGGCGTTTAACGCGGGAAGATCGGAGACCTGCATGGCATCAAGGGTTGGGCGCGCGTGGGCTTCAGCCTCCGCGCGCCAGTTTCCGGACGGTCTCGACGACCCGGGGGATGACCTGGGGATCCTCGCCGTCGAAGGTGGCACGCATTCGCCCCTCCCGGTCGAGCACGACCAGCTTGGTGCTGTGCAAAAACATGTCCTCCGGGGGCGCGCTGGTGTCCGCCGTGTTGTCCACGACGACCAGCAACAAATCCCGTGTCGCCAGCCGGTAAAGCTCCGCCTTCGTCCCGGTCAAAAACTGCCAGCGGGGAAGTTCGGCCTCGTAACGGCGGGCGTACCCGGTCAGGACGGCCGGCGTGTCGAAATCCGGGTCGGCCGTGAGGGAAAAAAATCGCACCGGCTCGGCCGGATCAAGCACGCGCTGCAGCCGCGAGAGGTTCGCGCTCATCCGCGCGCACGGCCCGGGGCAACGGGTGAAAATGATGTCGCCCACGAGCACCGATCCGAGCAGATCGGGCCGGCGTACGACCCGGCCGGCCTGATTGGTGAGCGTGAAGTCGCTCAGCACCGAAATCACCGGCAGGTCGCCGATGGCCGACGCGGGTTCGACGGGCGGCGCGGCCCCGAACGAGCCCGGCCGCCGGTTCTGGAGCACCAGCAAGACCGTGGCAAAGACCAGCAGGCCGAAACCGCTGACGATGAGGAACCGCAGACTTTTCCGAGGATCGGACATGATTCTCTGCCTTGTGGGCGGGGAGAGGTTAGCGTTGCCGCGCGGTCGCGCCAAGCCGCCAACCCGGGCCTCAGCCGTTCGCCTCGCGCAGGGCGGCGAAAAACGCGTCCACGTTGGCCAGCGGGGCCTTCGGCGGCACATCACAACCGGACGAGAGGATGAAATTGCGCGACCCGGCTGTGGCGGCCAGCAGTTCCCGCGCGGCGGCCTTCATCTCGTCGGGCGTGGCCTGCACCCAATAGGTCGCAGGATCCAGGTTGCCACAGATGACCCGGTCGGCCGGGGCGGCGCGCAACGCCGCCACCACGTCCATCGGCCGGCCGAAGTGCATCACCCGGGCGCCGGCCGCGAGCACGTGCGGGAGATGCGTCATCCGCGCGGCGCAGTTGTGCAACACGACCGTGAACGCCGCGTCATCCACCGCCGTGACCACCCGGTGAATGTAGGCGGAGGAAAAGGCGCCGAGGGCCGCGGGCGACAGCAACCCCGCGGTCGGTTCGGCCATGATTACGCCGTCCGCGCCCGCCGCTTTGAAGGCTTGGGCGTAGGCCACCAGGAAGCGCGTGGCCTTCTCCACCAGCAGATGGGCGAGTTCGGGATCTTCGAGGGTCAGACTCAACGCGTCGCTCACCCCGTAGATCCGGGCTGCCAGCGAGAACGGCCCCAGCATTCCCGCCAGGACCAGCGGGCGGCCAGGCAGGGCTTTGAGCTGCCGCACCGCCTCGAGTGCGACCGCCGTGCGCGCCGTCCCGGGCGCCGGGATGGCGAGGGCTTCGGCTGCTTCGCGCGTGGTCACCAGCCGGCCCGGCACGGTCGGCACTTCGTCGGCTGACAGCGCGACCTCGCAACCGAACGCTTCTGCCTCGACGCTCAAATCCATGCAGGTGAGGAGCACTTTGAGGTCGTATCGCTCCCGAAGCGCCACCTGACCGGCCCCCTGAACCTCAGCCCGGGTGACAAAGTCCTCGACCGTCGCGCCGATGATCTGGCCCGCCGGAAACGTCAGCACGGGCAGACCGATCCGCCCCGGCTGACTGTGAATGAAATCAAGCAAAGTGCTCATGGCATTATTGCCGCGGAGAAACGGAGGGGCCGGGCGGCGCTTTGGAAACCTTGCCGACCGCTCGCCGCCCGTCCGCGGCGACCCACCCCAGCAGCCCGAGCCCGGCGAGGATGGCGGCCACGCTCACGGCCAGCGGACGCATCGAGACATGATAGGTGAACTCGATTCGGTGCGTTCCAGCCGGAAGATAGACGCCGCGCATGAGATAGTTGCACCGGAGCAAGGCGGCCGGCTGGTCGTTCACGCGCACCGACCAGTTCGGATCAAATTTGTCATTGAGGAGCAGGACGGAAGGTTGGGTGACCGTGGCTTTCAGCTCCACGCGCTTTGGTGCATAGCCGGTGAACTCGACCGACCCCGGCACCAGATGGGTGTCGCTCGCGGCAACCGCCGGCACGCCGGGGGGCAGCGGCGTGGAGACCAGCACCGAGAGCGTCGGATCATGCGCTGGGCTGGTGAGCGTGGCGAGCGTCCGGGCGTCGTTGGTGTCCACCAGCCAGGCGGAAAACAGCTTCGCGCGCGGCAGGGCGCCGGTGAACTCGATCAGCGCAAACGGACCCACCTCGTTCGTCACCACCACGAGCGGAGCGCCCGCTCTCTCCATCGTGATCGTGAACGGTTGCACCGTGCGGAACCGTTTTTGGGCGGCGTCGAAATGCTCGTTCAGCACGGAGTCCGTGAACGCGCCCGCCAGGCCGATCAGGTAGCGCGTGTTGGTCAACTGCCACAACCGCACGTACCCCGGCGGCCCGCCCGCGTTCAGCGCGGCGCGGTAGGTCTGGTTTTCCACCGTGGGCCGCGGTTCCTGAACGACATCCAGCGATTGAATGTTGAAGTACCGAAACCCGTGCTGGGTCCAGTCGCCGTCGAAGATCTGCTGCAGGAGGTTCAGGTTTTCATGGACCGGGAACCGAAAGAGCGCGACCCGATGCTCGTACGGCTTCTGCCGCAGCGTCTCGGTCAACCAGGTGGGGGAATACTTCTCCGTGAAGGTCCAGTAGTTGACCCACGGCGTATTGGCGCGAACCAGTTCGACGGCGAGCAAGGCCCCCAGACAGCCGACGCCCCCTTTCCAGCGATCGCCTCCGAGAACGCCGCTCAGGATCAAAATGACGAGACCCGCCGCCAGCGCGAAGACCAACGCGAAAAGGCCCACCTCCGAGAAGCTGAAGGCCACGACCTGCGGCACCAGGTCGGCGGGCAGCGATTTCTTCAAATGGGCGATCAGGTCCTTCCGGGCCGAGCTGTACAACAACCAGCCGAGCAGGGCCGCCACCAGGCTGACCACGGAGCCCTGCACCCACCGCCGCTCGAACGGATTCGCCCGCGCCCACCAATCTTTGAACCGCGCCGCCACCCCGGCCGGGGCACCGCGGGCGGACTCGAGATAGCCCCTCGCCAGGGCGCACAGGCCGTAACCGAACAAGATGACCAGCGCCAGGCTGAACGGGTGCATGAACTTGATCGGATTGCGGATGGTCGAGAAGTACGGCAGCGCGTAGAAGAACTGGTAAAACGGCGCGTGCCGGCCCCAGGCGAGCAGTAGTGAAACAAGGAGCGCCCCGCCCCAGAACCAAACCGCGCGGCGTTCTGAAGCCAAGAGGACGCCCGACGCGCCCCGCAACGACTGGCCCACGGCAAACAGCGCCAGCAGCGTCACGAGCACGCCACCAAACACCCCCGCGCCCGAGTGTCGCGTGCCGGGTATCCCGGGTCGTTCGCCCACCCGGCCCCAGTAGTTGCCGCCGTCCGGAGTGTCCATCCGGTAGCCGAAGAGGCCCGGGATCACCACGCGCAGCGTCTCCACCTTGGGCAGGCTCCACTGCGTCGCGTCATCCCAGCGCTGCGCCTTGGTGCGGGCGTCCTGCGCCATGCCCGCGACCCCCTTCACCTGCGTGCCGATGAGCACCGACAGCGCCTGCGCGGCGATGACGGCCGCGGCCACGGCGACCACGGCCGTTTGCAACACGCCCGCGCCCCACCGCGCTGCGGCGCTTTTTCCCGCGGCGTTTTCCCACGCGCGATACACCGCGTAACCGGCCACGAACAGGCTGAGGATCGCCCCCTGATCAAAGCCTTCGGTCACCGCCATGCCGGTGGCGAAACCGGCCAGCACCGCGCGAACCCACCAACGCCCGCCAGCCGTGGCGCTCAGCGCGGCGATGGCCAGAAACGTCCACGCCACCGCAAAGGCCACCGTGCCCAGCCCCCAACAGGCATACGAGAAGAACCCGGTGTTGAGCGCCGCGGCGATCGCCCCGAAGGTCGCGATGAACGGTCGAAAGCCGAGTTGCCGGAAACACACCCATGCCGTCAGGCCCAGAAAGAGCAGGCTCAGCGGCGCGTAAAACTTGGCGAAGTAAAACGGCCCCAGCCCCCACAGCAGCAGATAGGTGAGGCTCGGAAAGGCGCTCCCCCCGGGGCCACCCACCCAGTTCAGGTCCAGCCACATGCCGGCGAAGGCCTCGGGCAGCGCGGCATAGGCGGCCGCGTTGTTCCCCAGCGGTCCGTCGCTCGAAAACAGGATGTGGTCGGCCTCGAAGCTTTTCGCGAACAGCCAGGAGAGCAGCGCCAGCAACAGGGCGAGTGCCATCCCAAGGCTGCGAATCGGCGAAGGGCGGACGGCGGCGTTCATGGGGTCGGCGGGGGAACGGCGCCGGCGGGCGAGGGCAGTTTTTCGAGTTCGAAATAGACGCCGTCGTACAAATTGAACAGGAAGTAACGCAGCACGGACTTGAACGGGATCAGATTGCGGAGTCGCTGCCGGAAATTGTTGGCGTCCGCAAAGAGCCGCGCCTCGATGAGTCGGTACCGGAACGGCACGTAGTAGCTGTACGGCCAGCCCTCGCAGAAGTAATTCATCGTCTGCTCGGTGAAGAAGTGCTTGTGCGTGGGGTCCTGGAAGGCCCAGTCGCTCTTGGCATACGGCACCTGAATGCGCAGCCGCCCGCCCGGGCGGAGGATCCGGTGCGCTTCGCCCATCACGGCCGGCACGTCGTCGAGATGCTCCAGCACGTTGTCCATCCAGATTTCGTCCACGGAATCCGCCGCGAACGGGTAGGGGAAGCGGTTGAGGTCAAAGTGCCGGTCGGCCTTCACGTGCGGGAGCACGTCGCAGTTGACATACCCGGGAAGCAACTTCTCGCCGCAGCCGAGATTGAGTTTGAGGCCCATGAACGACGCGCCCTGCGTTTACCCGTTTGCCAGCGCGCTTTCAAAGAATTCCTCGTAGCGCGCCGCCAGCCGGTCCCAGTCGAACTGGCGCACCCATTCCTTCGCGGCGGCGCCCATCGCGTGCCGGCGCGGGGTGTCGCGGATCAACCGTTTCATCTCGCGCGACAAATCCACCACCCACTCCGGCCGGGTCTTGACGGCGCAGGTGGCGGGCACCTCGCGCAACTCCGGCAGATCGCACAGCACCACCGGCACGCCATAGCAAAACGCCTCGAGCATCGCGATCGGCGAAGCCTCGTACCGGGAAGGCATGGCCAGGAAGTACGCCCGCCGCAGCAGGTCGTGTTTCTGCGTCCCGCTGACCCGCCCCGGCAACGAGACGTGGTGGTCAATCTCGAGGAACTTCATCCACCGCCGCAGCCACGCCTCCGTCTTCGGATCCCCCGCGCCGGCCATGACCAGCGGTACTGGCACGTCGGTAACCATCCCAGCGTAGGCATCGAGCAGCAGGTCAATGCCCTTCTGGCCCTTGTCGAACCGGCCCAGGAACACGATGTGGTGTTCCTCACGCTCCGGCTGAAGCTCGATCAACTCGCGCGGGACGCCGTTGGGGATGACCGCGATGCGGGCGCGGGGGCTGATCGCCGCCACCCTGTCGCGGAGATGACCCGAAAGCGCGATCACGTGACGGTACGTCCGCAAGCCCGCGCGCTCAAATACCGCGAAGGGCAGACGGTACTTGCGTTGCATGCCTTCGCCGGCCAGCACCTGCGTCAGCGCCACCACCGGGCGCGCGGTCTGCCGTTGCAGGCAGGCGGTCGAGAAGGGCGGCGTCAGGCTTTCGCACCACAGGTCGAAGTCGCCCCGCCGCGCGCGGCCGGCGAGCCGGAAATGGAACCATAGTTGACCGGTTTTGCCGCCCGAGTTCTCCCGCCCCAGATGCTCATACCGCACGCCGTCCCGGTCGTGGTCGCGACAACCCGGATACGCCCCGGTCACCACGCGCACCTCGTGGCGGATGGCCAAGCGCCGGGCCACCTCATGGATGGCTTGGGCCCCGCCGCCCGCATAAAACGGGTTCGACGGGCTGTCATAGTTCGAGAACACGAACCTGCGACGCTGCGCGGTTTCTGCCATCCGGGCAGGAAGGAAAGCAAAACCGGGGGCTGGGGGAAACACAAACGCGCCCTAATCCTCCCGCGTGAGCCAGATCGGCGGTCATCGCCAACCCAAGTCTTCCACCTGATCGCCGCGCCGGCCGATGACCTGATGGTGGCAATCCAGCTCTTGGACTTGAGTGAAGACTGCCAAGGCGGGCGGGTGAACAAGCTGATGAAGAAACTCCTCTTTCTGCCCGAGTGGTTCGGCCAGCGATCCCGGCGATGGGGGGGCGCGGGCGCAGGTGCTTGGGGCGTGGCGGTACTGGTGGGGGCGGCGGGCGGAGCGGGTCTGCCCGAAGCACGAAGCGGCCCTCCCAGCAGGCTACGCCCCCGAGCGAGCCGAGTTCCCGCCCGCTCCCTCCGTCAACTCCGTTCAGATCACAGTGACTTGGTGGGTCCTTGCCGCCGCCGCCGGCTGCGGGAAAACGTTGCCGTTTCGTAACATTTTGCTTGCAGCTCACCACCGAATTTCGACTTACTAACCCGCGTTCAGTCCTTAGCACCCGTCGGGGCCTGAGTCCCTACGGGCTCAAACCTCTTAGCCTGATCTCGGGATTGGGCAAGCTGGCCGCGAGGGACTGGATGAGAAAACAGTAACCTACTATGCGATACAAACCTTTCCGGACCAGTTGCCTGGTCGCCACGTTGGCCGGTGTGGCAACGTGCGCGGCCTTGGCGCAACAGGTGCCCGGCCTTAGGAATCAGGACGTAGGCGCGCCAAGTTTGGCGGGTTCCACGACCTACTCGGCGGCCACTGGCAAGTACACCATTGTCGGCGGCGGCAACGACATCTGGAACGCCTTCGACAACTTCCACTACGCGTACATCACCGTCACGGGTGACTTCGACTACATCGTCAAGTGCGAGGACCTCCAGGGGCCGGACCATTGGTCCAAGGCCGAGTTAATGGCCCGCGAAATTGACGAAGCGACCTACGGCGGTCCGGACGGCAGTGACCGCCATATTAGCACGATGACCACCCGGGCGGGCGGTCAGAACGAAGTGGCGCTTCAATGGCGCAGCAACGCTCGCGGCAGCGGTTCCGCCTGGCCCAACGACATCGGCATCAGCACGCCCGTTTATCGGCCCACGTATCCGAATACCTGGCTCCGTCTCGAGCGCGTCGGCTCCAAGTTTTGGGGCTACGCCAGTCAGGACGGCGTGAATTGGACCCAATTGCGCGGCAGCGGCTATGACTTCCTGGGCCTCAACGGGAACGAGACCACCGAGCGCCAGGACGGCAACATGGCCAACACCCTCGCCATCGGCATGGCGGTCACCGCCCACAACGACGGCGACCCCAACGGCGCGACTGCCATCTTCAGCGGTTTCCGCGCGTGGACGCCCGTGCCGATTACCATCACCACGCAACCGCCGGCTACCATCGAAACGCCGGCGAACAGCACGCTGACGATCTCTGCCGAGGCCACCGGTGACCCGGTGCATTACCAATGGTACAAGGGCGCGGATCCGATTCCCGGCGCCACTTCGGCCACCTACACCAAGCCGTTGGTGCAGACCAGTGACTCGGGCACTTACACGGTCCGGTGCTATGGCGCCAATCAGACCACCGTAACCAGCACGCCATGCGTCGTCACGGTCACCACGGACACCACGCCCCCGACCATGGTGGAAGCGCTGGGTTCCGCGAACTTCGTCAACGCGACCATCACGTTCTCCGAGCCGGTCGTGGCCGGCGGCACGTTCACCATCACGCCCAGCTTGGCGGTGACCGGATCCACCGTTTCCGCGGACGGCTTCCGGGTCATTCTGACCACGGCGCGGCAGGCGGAAGGAACCGAATACACCATCACGGTGAACGGCGTGCGCGACACGGCTGGAAACACCATTGCAGCCAACTCAACCATCGCCTTCAAGAGCTTCAGCTTCCTGCTCGGCAGCGTCGTGATGGAGCAGTGGGCCGGCGGCAACAGCGGCGGCATCAATGCCTTCCGCGACCGCACGATTGGTTACGCCGAACCGCCCACCGAACCGTCCTCACCCAGCAGCTCCCGCATCCTGCCAAGCTTCGAGACGCCGAGCTGGGAAAACGGCAGCAACTACGGGGGCCGCCTCTACGGTTGGTTCATCCCACCCACGACCGGCAACTACGTGTTTTATTGCTGCTCGGACGACCCGAGCTACGTGTACCTGAGTTCGGATGAATCGCCCGCCAACAAGCGCGTCATTGCCCACGATCCGCAGTGGGAGAACCGGCGCGACTGGAATGGCGAGATTCGGAACGACGGTTCGGGCAACGGCCGCGGCTCCGAGGGCAGTTACTCCAATCGCTCCGACCAGTGGTCGAATACCGAGTGGAATGGCTCCGCGGGCGCACCGGGATCGGGGGACTGGACAATCCGACTCACCGCTGGACGCCGCTACTACCTTGAAGGCATCTGGATCGAGGGCGGCGGGGGCGACGGTCTCGGCGTTACCTACCGTTTGGAGTCCGAAGACGAGTCCTTGGTGGCCGACGGCACCGCCAGCCGCATCACGGGTAACGTGGTCGGCGCCTACGCGGACACCTCGAAACTCCCGCCCGTGATTGTCACGCATCCGGTGGACAACCTAGTGCTCAATCCGGGCGACACCGCGACGCTCACGGTGGTGGCCAATAACCCCGCCCCCGGCGAGTTGACGTATCAGTGGACCCACAACGGCGTGGACATCCCGGGCGCGAATAGTGCCAGCTACACCATCGCCAGCGCGACCGTGAAGGACATGGGCCAGTATCGCGTCCGGGTGAGCAACCCGAACGGCACCGTGACCAGCGGTGATGGCAATCCGAATCCCACGGTTGTCATGGTGACGGCCAAGGGCGTCTTCGCGATCGAGGCGGAAGACTTCGACTACGACGGCGGTCAGACGAAGCCGGAGGCGAGCGTGATGCCCTACCTGGGCGGCGCGTATGAAGGCCTCAGCGCCGTGCTTGGCGTGGACTACGACAACAACGATGACCCGGGCAACAACACCATGGATGGCCACCCAACCTACCGGTGGGGAGGCGATTTGGGCAACAATGCCGACGACCCCAACACCAGCGTCAGCATCGCCAACCAAACGCCGGGCGGCTTGTTCGCGAGCAACCGCTTGGGCGAATGGACCATGACGGCGAACTACAAGATCGGCTGGGTGGGTAACGGCAACTGGGGCAACTACACCCGCACCTTCCCGACTCCGGCGAAGAAGTACTACATCTTCGCCTCGGGCTCTT
>CALJWR010000143.1 GCA_937976685.1 uncultured Verrucomicrobiae bacterium | reverse complement strand
TCGCGGGCCGGGATGAACAGGAGTACTGCCGGGGCGGCGACAAACTTTCCCTGTTCGAGATTGACGGCATCCGCTGCACGCTGGCGATCTGTCGCGACGGCCGGCATCCCGAGGTGTATCGCCTGCCCGCGATGCTGGGCGCCCGAATCCTCTTTCACCCCTCGTGCAGCTCCGATGAAGTGGAGGCAGTCGTCTGGAAACGCATCTCTGGCCGCGCGCAACAGCCCGTGGGACCGAACAGCCGCATGTTCCACTGCGTGGCGAACACGGTGGGCCAGTCGCCCGACGGCCGCCAAACCTCCAGCGGGCAGTCCTTCATCCGTGAGCCGAACGGCCTGCCGCTGGCCGAGGCGGGCTGGTACCAGGAGGAAATGATCACCGCCGTGCTGGACCTCGCCCGTGCGGACCGCAGCTACGCGCTCGACAGCCTGAACGATCCGCCCTTCCTGAAGCCGTACTGGGAACAGATGCTTCGCGCTGTGCAAGAACGGGCCAATCGGCGGCCCGAATGACGGCCCACGGCTCTCCTCCCAATCACCGCTGATCCACCGCCAACCCGCGGCCGGCGCCGAACCTTGAAGCACTCCGGGGGCGTAAGAGCGTGGCCAGAACCAACGTAGCGCCGGCGTCCTCGCCGGCAGACTGTGGCGGCGCCCCCCCGCCCAACCATCCACCGCGACCGGCACAGACGGCGCTAGATGAAAGGTGGAAACGCTCTAACGCGCTCGGTACAAAGCGGCGCTTGGTAATCCCGCCCGCCGGATTACCGGCTTTGCTTTGTCGGGTCAGCGCCCCCGACTGCGCTGGATCTGGCGGACGCTCGCCGTCCAGTACGCGGCGAGGGCAATCCAGATGATGGTGAAGCCCACCGCCCGCGACCGGCCAAAGGGCTCGCCATAAACCACGACGCCGATGAGCAACTGACAGCTTGGCGCGAGGTATTGCAGCAGACCCATCGTGCTTAACTTTACCCGCCGCGCCGCGTGCGCGAAGAGCAACAGCGGCAGAGCCGTGACCACCCCAGTGCCAATCAGCAACGCCCTGAGCGCCCAGGAGGCCTCCCCGAAATGCGCTTTGCCCGCCTGCTCCGTCCACCCGATCCACGCCAGCGCCGGCAGGAACAACGCCGCCGTCTCAAGCGAAAGCCCCGCCAGCGCACCGAGCGGCGCCTTCTTCTTCACCAGCCCGTACAGACCAAACGAGGTCGCCAAGAGCAGGGCCACCCACGGCGGGCGGCCGTAATCCCAGGTCAGATAACTTACGCCCGCGGCCGCCAGGCCGATGGCCAGCCACTGAAGCCGGCCAAGCCGCTCGCCCAGCCACACCACGCCGAACAACACGCTCACGAGCGGATTGATGAAATAGCCGAGGCTGGACTCGACGATGCGGCCGGAGTTCACCGCCCAGATGTACGTGAACCAGTTCACCGCCAGCAACGCGGCGGCGAGGCCGTAGAACCGGAGCGTTCTCCGGTGGCGCGCACTTTGCACCAGGGCCCGCCACTCCCGACGGACCCCCAACAGCACGGCCAGGAACAGGACCGACCAGACAATGCGGTGACAGAGGATTTGCAGGGGCGGCACCGACTGGAGGAATTTCCAGTACACCGGCAGCACGCCCCAGAGCAGATACGCCCCCACCGCGCTGACGATGCCGGCGCGCGTTGCCGCGTCGTGCGGGGTGCCCATCGTCGCGGGGTCAACCGCCGCGGATTTCGACCAGAGCTACCGAACGCCGCCGTTCCACGCTCTGGTAGGCAGCCTCCACTAGGGCCATGGTGTCCAGATTGTCGCGGCCGCCAATTTCCGGCTCGCTCCCGTTCTCCAGAGCCACCAGCAACTGCGCCATCGTCCCGATGAAGGCGTCCGGGAACCAGCTTTCGCTCCAGCGGGGTTCGTGGAAGGCGCGGTCGCCCTTGGCCGCCCAACGCAAGGTGCTCGGGCTCGTGTACGGATCCCGACACCATCCAATGTCGCCCATCGCGAGGCCGTCGGTGCCCTCGATCCGCCAGTGAATGCGCAGGTCGCCCGGACAGCCCTCCTTCGCCGGCCCGGTCCACGTGTCGTCCACGCCCACGCACCGCAGACCGCCAGCGTACTCCAGGATGTAGGTGACGATTCCGTCCGTGTGCGGGAACTGCGTCCGTGGATCCGGGCGCACACTGCAAAAAATCCGGTCGGGATTGCCGAACCAGAAACGAAAGCAGTCGAGGTGGTGAATGGACATGATGCGCAACGTCACCCAGCCGAGGTCACGCTGCCACGGCATCCAGTGCGGGATGGCGCGCATGTCAATCGTGGCGAAGACCGGCTCGCCCAGCCGCCCCGACCGCAGCAGCGCGCTGGCAGCGCGGACGCTCTGGTCATACCGCATGTTCTGGTTCACGGACAAAGTGATTCCCGCGGCTTCGCACGCCTGCACCGCCTCGAGCGCCTCCGCGTAATTCACCCCCAGCGGCTTCTGCGCGAGGATGCCCTTGACCGTCCGCCGCGCGCCCGCAGCCCGGATCAAAGGCAGTTGGCCCGCCGGCGGTACCGCGATGTCGAGCACCTCGATGGTCGGATCGTCCAGTAGTTGCTCTGGCGTCTCATACACCCGCGGGATGGCATGACGCCGGGCCGCCTCTTCAGCACGCCCGCGTGTGCGGGCGGCAATGGCCACCGGGTTGAATCCTGCCTTGCGGTACGCCACGAGATGGCACTCGCTCACGATGAAGCCCGCGCCCAGTACGCCAAGGCGCCAGTCCCGTCGCTGGGGAAGCCGCGGATGAACATTAAGGTCCACGCCCGGATTCAACGGCAGGGCGAGAGACACTCCAAGACGGAACTGACACGCGGGTCCCGCGGCGCCCCGAAGCGCCTCCAACAGAGACAAGTTCTCTCCCGGTGATCCTCGCCGGGCCGGCCGCCTTTCGGCGAGGAGCTGAGATTCAGCGGCCCGCCACCCACGGAATACCGCCCGTGCCGCGGCACCGGCTGCATCTCACGGTTGGGGCTTGGTCGTGGTCTCGATCGTGGTTGGCGCCGTCAAGGGCAGACCGGCGTCCGGCAGTGCGGGCGGGGAGGTTTCCGCCGGGCTGGGGAAGGCCGGCAACGGCATCGTTTGCGGCCCCGAGACCGGCGGCTCCATCGGCATCTGCGTCACGCTCAGGATCATTTCCACCGTGGTCCCGTCCGCCGAAGGTTGAATTCTCGGCAGAATGTCCACCGCCGTTGCCATGCCATCCCCGACTCCGCTGGCAATCTGGGTCTGGCGGCCGTCCAGCGTCGAAACATCGGGAAGCCCCAGCAGGTCCACCTCCCCTGATTGCACCAACTTGTGGACCAGCGCGGCCACCACCTCACCGGGCATGGACTCGGACTTGACCCAACTCCCGCCCTCGGAGAAACCGCCCACATTCACTGCCGCGAAAGCCTCGGGGCTACCCTCCAGGAGCGTGCAGCGCACGGTCACCTGTGCTCCCGCCCCGCCATCCTCGCCTCCAACCTGCGGCGTCACCAGCATGAGCCCGCACTTGCCGCCGGGCGTCATCCAGCCGCCGGCCATGAGCGTCATTCCGTCCGGCACGCGCACGGTCGTCGGCGGCAGGAGGACCTGCGCCGGCATCAGTCGAGCGGGCATCGGCGGGGCGGAATCGAGCGGTTGCGGAGGCGCTCCGGACCGCTGCGCCATCCGCAATTGCCCCACCTCATCGCGCAATCGCAGGAGTTCGAGGCGCTCCGTTTCGCTGCGTCGTCGCCCGGCCTCCGCTTCGTTTGCGAGGGCGGCGGCGAGTTTCTCGGCGGCCGCGCGGAGCACCTCCTGCTCAGCGGCCTCCTCTCGCAGGCTGCGATTCTCCCCGCGCAGGCGGCGGAGTTCGAGTTGCTGCCAGGTCAAAGGAGCCACCACGAGCGCGATCACGGCTCCCGTCAGGGCCAGTTTGGTCTTCATCATCAGGAAACTATGCAGCCCGCCGGCGGTTTCGAGACTCGCCGCGGCCGTGGCCGCCGCCGCCGCCGTCGCCAGACCTCCGGGTGCCAACTGGGCGCCCGCCAGCGCCAGCGCGGCGCCGAGGACCCCATCCGCCGCCGTGATGCCGCGGTGATGGAAGACTTCCCGCAGTCGGACGAGCGCGCGACTCACCCGCTTTTGCGCCGCGTCATCGGTGCAGCCCAGCAGGCCGCCGATCTCCGCGAAGCTCCGGCCGGCAAGATACCGTAACACCACGGCTTCCCGGTCGGCGTCGGTGAGCTGGCTCAAGGCGTCGTCAAGGACCGGCTGTAATCGCTCGGCCTCGCGTTGGTCCGCTTCGTTTAACCCGATCGTCGGGTGAGCTTCCATGGCCTGCTGTTCCCGCTCTTGGCGTCGGCGGTCGTCCCGGACGACCTTCGAGGCTGTCATCCAGGCCGCGCGGTGCAACCATCCCTCGATGACCACGGCCGGTGGCAACTCCGCCGCCTTGCGCGCCAAGTCGGCAAAGACCGCCTGGGTCACCTCTTCCGCGCGGGCGGCGTCGCCAGTGATACGGCGGGCCGTGCCGAACACTAGATTGACGTGCCGCTCCACCAACTCGGCGAAGGCCCGTTCGTCCCGTTGTCGGGCGTATCGCGTCAGTAGGCTGGCGCTGTCAGACATCTTCCAGCGGGATAACACCCGCCCGGCGGGGAATCCGACAGAAAACGTTTTCCCGCCGGGACAGGCCAGCGCCCACCCGCGCTCCGAATCGGGCAACTCGCCCGTCCTGACGAGGCTCGGCGCCGAGGAACCGCAGGCGCGCACCGACTGGCGTCCGGTGGTCCTCGACGCCGGACGCTCGATCGTCGCCAATCCCGAGACGCTCCGGTTCATGGTGGGCGACGCGAGCTTCCGGCCGTTCTTCGAGACCTACGGGCGGTACTCTGTGTGCCTGGATGTGAAGTGGAAGTAGCGCCCCCTCCCCCGCCCTCACTCAGCGCCTCCCGGCGGGATGGCCGTTCCCGCACCCGCGCCGTCGAGCGTGAGGCTGGGATCCGTCGCAGTCTCGACATGTTCGCGTCGCCCGGCTATAGCCTCCCGCATCATGCGAGCCGAAACTCCTTCTTCCTTCCCAAGCCCGTCGCCGATCCCGCTCGTCCGCGCCGGCCTGCGCTGGCTGCTGGCCCTGGGCCTTGCCCTGTTCGGCTGGGCGCTCGCCGTGAGCGGCACCGAGGCGGGGCCGTTGTTCGACGGCAAATCCTTCGCCGGCTGGGAGGGCGAAACGAACCAGACGTGGCGAATTGTGGACGGCGCCTTTGTTGGCGGGAGTCTTTCCGGGCCGGTTCCCCGCAACGAATTCCTCTGCACCACCCGCGCGTACACGAACTTCGTGCTGCGCCTGAAATTCAAGCTGCTCGGCGAGGGTGCCAACGCCGGCGTGCAATTCCGCACCCGTCGCATTCCGAACGATCACGAGGTCAGCGGCTACCAGGCGGATCTGGGCGACCCGGAGTGGTGGGGATGTCTGTATGACGAATCGCGGCGCAACCGCGTCCTTGCCAAGGCGGACGCAGCGGCCGTGCGTCGCGTCCTCAAGCCCGGCGACTGGAACGAGTACACCGTCCGGTGCGAAGGACCGCGGATCCAACTTTGGATCAACGGCCTTCCGACCGTGGACTACATCGAGACCGATGCCGGCATCGAAGGCTCGGGCCTGATCGGCCTGCAAATCCATGGCGGCCCCCCCAGCGAGGCCTGGTACAAGGACATCCGCCTCGAAGAGCTTCCCTGAGTCATGCGACGCTTCCGGGCGACTCCTCCCTGCGAACGACGCGCCGGACCGGTGACCGCTGAAGTGGCGCTGCGGCGTTCGGATTGGAGGACGTTTTTGCTGATGGGACTGCTGACGGCAGCTTCGGCTTCGGCCGCGCCGCCATTGACCTGGCTTTGGTCCAACCCGCTCCCGTCCGGCAACAACATCTACGACCTCGCCGCCACCAACGCTTTTGCCATTGTGGTGGGGGATCGCGGTCAGGTGTACACGAGCGTGAACGACCAACTCTGGGTTCCGCGCGAACTGGCCACGGCCAAGGCCGCCCGCGCCGTCACGTTCCTCGGTTCCCGGACCCTCGTCACTGGCGAAGCGGGTTTGGCCGCCTACGCGGATACGGCTGCCTTACAGGAATCGGCCCTCACCCCCCTGACGGTGGTGGACCTGGGCACGTCGGACTGGCTGGAAGCGGTCGCCGCCGGCAATGCGCGGGCGGTCGCCGTTGGCGACAACGGCGCCGTGTACACCACGCCGGACGGCATCGCCTGGACCCGCCGACCCCAAAGCTTCAGTACCTGGCTCCGCGGCGTGGCTTTCGGTATCGGCCTGTTCGTCGCGGTTGGGGACGCCGGCTTCCTCGCTACCAGCCCTGACGGCGTCGCTTGGCAGAGGCGCTCCACCGGCACCACGGTGGACCTCAACCGCGTGGCGTGGCTGGGCGACCGGTTCATCGTCGTCGGTAATTCCGGACGCATCCTCACCTCGAACAACGGAACGACCTGGAGCGCGATCACCGGCTCTGGTGCCACGGGCGACCTCTTCTGTGTCGCCGGAACCGGCGCGATGTACATCGTCGGCGGCGCGAACGAACTCCGGATACGCCGTTCGACCGGATGGTCCGACCAACTCGGGTTGCCCGGCACCTTCTTCCCCGCGCCACGCTGGACCTACTACTCCGCGTGCTTCGATGGGGCCTCATTTCTCATCGGTGGCCCGAGTGGGATGCTGGTCAGCGGCTTTTACACGAATCTCGTTGGCACGGTATGGACCCCGATTTCCGATTCCATTCGCCCGTGGCTTTGGGACGCGACGCGCCTGCCGACGGGCAGCTATGTCGCCGTGGGAGACTACGGCTCCATCCTGACCAGCGACCACGGCACGCGGTGGGAACTGGAACTACCGCCCCCAACAGCCACCAACGCGGTCTTGCTGGGCGTCGCGGCGAACGACCAGCGCATCGTGGCCGTGGGAACCGCCGGAACGGTCCTGACCAGCACCGACGGCGTCGTCTGGAACGCGGTCACGCCTGCACCAACCACGGCCGACCTGCAGGGCATCGCGACGTGGGCCGGCGGATTCGTGGCCACCGGCGGAGCGGGCACCGTACTGACCAGTCCCGACGGATTGAACTGGACGCCGCGCCCTCCGGCGGGAAGCCGCTTCTTGTCCGGCGTCGCGGCCCACACCTCCGGTCTCGTCGCCGTCGGGGACCAGGGAACGCTGCTCACCTCCAGCGACGCCGTTACGTGGACAGCTCTTTCCTCCGGCACCACCAACTGGCTGTACCGCGTCCGCAACCTCCGCGGAACGCTGGTCGCTGTCGGCGAAAACGGCACGCTCATGACAAGCGCTGACGGGCAGACGTGGGTCCCGCGAGCCACCGGCGTGACGAACTGGCTCAACGACGTAGCCTGGTTTGATGGCTGGTTTTACGCGGTGGGCACCCGGGGCACGGTGATTTCCAGCGCGGACCTCGTGACTTGGGAACCGGAACCGGGCATCACCCAGAAATCGCTCTATGCCCTGGTCGCCGCGGAAAAGCAGATGGTTGCCGCCGGCATCGAGGGGGTGATCCTGCGCGCCCAGCGCGGCGACCTGGTGTTCCCGCATTACGAGCACGCGAACGGCACCAACCGGTTTCGCCTCACCACCAAGCCGGGCCGCCGGGTGCGCCTGGACCGCGCGTCGGACCTGAGCGAGTTCAGCGGTCTCGCCGAGATCCAGTCCTTGGACAATACCGGCGAGATCGCCCATCAGTCGGCGACCAACCTTCCGCCCAGCCGGGAATTCTACCGGGCAGCCATCCTCCCGTAAGGGCGAGTCTGGTCAGCTCCGCCAGTCGAACGCCTTGCGCTTGAGCGCGTACACGTAGCCGACCATCAGCACGCCCAAGAACGACAGCATCGCGAAGAAGATCAAGTTTGAGGTGGCTGGCTGCGCCAGCAACTCGCGGTACACCACCGCCCACGGGTAGAGAAACACCACCTCGATGTCGAACAGGATGAAGAGCATCGCCACGAGGTAGAACTTCACCGACAGCCGCGCCCCGCCGCGCCCCACCGGAATCATCCCGCACTCGTACGCTGTGTCTTTGATCTTCGACCGCCGGCCGCGCTGCCCGAGGAGCACCGATCCCAAAAGCATCCCGCCGGTGATCAGCACCGCCAGCAGGAAGAGCATCACAACCGGCACGTACTGGCCGATCTCGGAATGGCTTTGCGCATCCACAGGGCGAGCCTAAGCCGCCACGCCGTGACCGGGAAGCCAATTTGGTCGGGAACACACGGAGCGACCTGACTCCCGGAATCCCGCCGAACCCAACCCGCGCCGACGCCAAAGCCCGCCATCAACTCTGCGACAGCCTGCGCTTGGGCAGCTCTTGGAACAACTCGCCGCTCGCCCCTTCGTGGGCCGTGCGAACACTCGCCGGCGCCGACCAAAGCGCCGCCGAACATGTCGGCGAAGCCATCCAACGCCGCTCCTTCGGTCGCCAGATTTGGGAGTGGGTGCGCCCTGGCCCTGGGGCCTCTCCGGAGCGTGCGCGCCACGCCAAAAAAGGGTGCGTTTTGGCCAAAATCCGGATAGCGGCCAGCGAGCGGTTGCTGCAAGCTGCCACCGTCATGAAAAAGTGGCGCCCCTTGCCCGGCTAGGTCTTCTTGGCGTTCTCTCTCTCTGCGGTAACCCCGCCGAGTTGACCCGCGCGCATGGTGCCGCGGCCGGACCGTCCGCCAGGACGTTGCCCGCGACCCGCCGGCAACGTTCCTGCTAAGAAAAGACAGGCTGGCGCGTTAAAGAACGAGAGCGCTGATGAAGCTCAGGCAACACGCGAGGATGACGCGACCAGACCCCA
>CALJWR010000142.1 GCA_937976685.1 uncultured Verrucomicrobiae bacterium | reverse complement strand
AGCTTGGGATTCACTTCGACTTTGTCTTTGCCCTGGCCTCGGGAGAAAGACTTGAGTGACCAGCGAACGGATCCATCCGGTTCCTGGGGCCATACATGGCAGAACTTGTCGAACCATAAGCCGGCGTGACCTGCGGGCGGGCGCTGATTCGGCACGGTGAGGGATTGTGGGAGTGGTGCGCTCATGGGTTCTCTCCCTTTTTCAAGTAGGCGTTGGCGAACTTCTTGAGCCAAACCAGCCACGCGAGAGCTTCTGCCTGAGCGTGTAGGTAAGCGGTTTCGTTGCCACAGGTGATGGCTTGCATGAGGTTTCCAGCCCCCCGGTAGGGCGCGGCTTCATCTGTGCCACAGAGCCAGCTTTGCAGGTCGGCGTAGAGCAGGCCGTGGGGCTTTCTAAGATCGCCCTCGGCCTTGCTTATCAGCGTGGCGGCGGCCTGGCCAAGGCCATTCATGAGGATGGTGGCAGGCAGTGTTTCGACGTAGCTGACGTAGTTGCCGTAGTCGGGCTGGTTCTGGTTTCGGTTTCGCTGCGCGTGCTCTTCCACACATCTTAAAGCATGGGCGGCGCGGCGTTGGGCGAGGGTTTGCGGGTTCATGCGGCGGCTCCTTTCTGGTTCAAGACAGTGATGGCGAACCAGCCCATGCCGACGGTTTCGTTGCCGCCGACCTGGAGGTAAGGGCGGTCGGCGAACAGCTTCATGACCGGTTCGATGGCATTGGGTTCGCGCTCGCTCAGCAGGGCGTAGAACAAGCTGTCAGGTGGGATGGTTTCCTCGTACCAGAGGTTCTTGCTGGTCTTCCGTTGCTTGTCGAGGACGTTACGCGCCTGTACGGGTAAACCGTGGCGGGCGAACCAGGCAAAGTCGTCATCGGCCAGGATGACAAGTTGATGAGCCAGGCGTTTGGCAGTGGCTTCGTGTCGAATTAGCGAGCGGAGCGCTTCCGCGAAGCCGCTGGGCAATTCCCCCTGACGATCGAACTGGCGTTCCTCGAGAAACAGTGGGCCGAAGTCGGCACCGAGGTATTTGCCAGCCTCGGCGTTGGGCGGTGTGACGGAGTCGGCGGACAGGCCGGCGCGCAGGCGGTCACGCTGGAAACGTTCCAAGAGGTGCGGACAGGTGATCCACTTGTAGGCGCTTTGCAGGCTGCGGACCGGCAGGAGCAGCAAGCGGGCGTCGGAGACGAGCAGCGCGCCAGCGTTGTCTTGTTGCCCAAAGATACGGTTGCGCTCCGGCTCGGACAGACGCTCGGCACCGTTGACCTTTTCCCGTGCCAGACCGAGGAGTGCGCCTTTGAAACTGGAGCCGGGAATCACCGGGTAATCCGTGGCGGCTTCGCGAGCGACGGGCAGGTCCACGACCCCGGCCGCTTCGGAGCCGCCGGGATGAATGGAAGTTTCGGCCAAAAGGCCGAGGAGGCAGGTTTTCATGGTTTTGGATGGGCGTTGTTGGTGAAAGGCCAGACCCCGATGGCGATCTGGCCAAAGCCGTGGGCGGTGTGTTGGCCGATCCAGCGGCCGTGCAGCTCGAGCACGCCGGGGAGCCGGTCGGCCGCAGCCTCGAAAAACCAGACCGAGCCGGCGGGCACAAAAGGTTCCAGCGGCAGCGGCTGGTGCTTAAGCGAATCCCAGCCACCGATGAGCAGCGGCTTGCCGATGCAGGCCGAGAGCAGTTCCACGTCCTCCACGAGCGGCTGGCCGGTGTCAAATCGGCCCGGGGTTAGCAGCACCGCAATAAACCGCACCTTGCCGTTCATGTCGGCCTGAAATGATTTGGCCGCCGGCACGTTCGGGAGCGGATTGCCCGGCCACGGCCCGGCCTGGGCCAGGCGCGATTCGCCGCCCAAGGGAAAAAGGCCCGGCAGATTGTTCATGCCCGCGGGCAGGCCGGAAAAGCCCACGCCCAGAGAAATGCCGCGGCACAGACGCACGTAGGTCGGGCTGTAGAGGTCGCCCTCACCGACGGTTTTGGTGGTGGCATCCCGCTTGAGGCCAATGCGCGCCTCGGCGCGCCACAGGTCTGCGGGCTTGAAGATGGTGTTCGCAGCGGGCAGGCGGCCGGCCAGAATATCGTTCAGGCCGGCAAGGGTGACCCAGGATGATTCAGCGGGTTTGAGACCTTCGCGCTCCGCCACCGACCGGGGAATCTCCGGGAGCCGGCGGCGGCCGCAGTCGGTCTCGGTTGGTTGCTCTGCCGGATGAAGGAAAGCTTTCGGGGTCCACTTGTCCGATTCGATCCGGCCCAGCAGGTGGCGGGGCAAAGGCCACAATGCTTCCCCCTGGTCGGCGGTGGTCTGCCGGATCAGGAATGGCCCTGCAAATTGCAGTTGCCCCAAGTTGCTCGGGCCGTCGCCAAAGGCTTCGGTGACGTTGCACGGCCAGCCCCCGCGTTTGCCGTCCCAGCCGTTGGCGCGGGCGAGGGCGGCGCGGAGGGCGCCGGTGAGCGTGCGGGCGGGTGGCGGGAACAGGGATTCGACATCGGCCTGGTTGGACTCGCCGTGGTTGTAGGGGCGCCCGTCGCGGAAGAACCAGGCGTCCTGGGGCGTGAGGGCAAAGTAGTTCATTCGGCACCTTCCTTTCCTTCTAAAGCCAGGAACTTGATCAGGCGCAGACCGTCCAGGTTGATGCGGCCGCCGGGTTGTTTGCAAACCTCGAGCAACTGGCCGACCAGTGCTTTCGCCTGCTGACGCTGTTGTGCCGCTGTGGCGGGGTCGTTCTTCTCGATCTTGTCGTGCAGGTACTCGGCCACGAAAAGCTTGTTGAGCGTGTCCAAGTCGAACGGGAACTTCTCAGAATCTCGCGCGCGGTCCCCACCGCTGAACAGCTCGGCGAACCGCTCGCGGAGATTGTAAAGGAAGCTCGACGACAGAGTGCCGACCCGGCCTTCGCGGTCTGTCATATAAGCCGCGATGAGTGGGGCGAAGCAGTGGGTGCCCCTGGCCACGAACGAATCAAACTTGCCGCACCACCGGCAGACGACACCACCCGGCTTGAGGATGCCAATGGCGACCGCGTCGCGTCCGGCGCCGTCTTTGGCCATCTCATCAAGCAATTCGTGGGCGTGGGCCAGTACATGGCTGAAGGCGCAGCGGTAGTGGGCCAAGACCAACCCGGCGGAAATGGTGCCGTCTTTGGCGGGGATGCCCTGGGCAGCGAAGCCATCGCGGTAGGCTTTGCGAACGGCGGCGGCGGCTTCCAAGGCGCGATCCAGGGGTAGCATGGCCAGCAGATCGTCGCCGCCTGCATACACGCACACACCGTCGTGATCAGCGACAATTTCAGGGGTCTTTTGCGCAAAGGCGCTTAAAGCGCTCGTAACCCTCTGAGGTGTGTGCTGGCGAATCATCCGGCCCATCGAATCACCGTCCATGAGCAGGAGGGCATAAAAGTTGCCGGCGCGGTCGCCGGTCTTTTCCTCCAGCTCACGGAGCGCCCGCAGCAGAATCTGCCGGTCCGTGCCCGGAGACAGCGGCGTGGCCCGATTGTTTTGAAGGGCGGTTCGGTTGAGGAAGTTACCGCTGAGTTCGGGGAATTCGCCTGCTTCGACCGGGAAGTCCCGCAGGGCACGGATGCGGCGGGCGCTGCTGACCGGGGCGCCCGGTTCGTTGCGCACAAGCTGGGCGTAATCGTGGCACCGCCGCAGTACTTCGGGGTTGGCAGACTTAATTTTTCGCAGCCACGGGATGGCGGCGATGGAGACGGTTGAAGGCCAGTTATCCATTCCCAAATCGCGGCCGATGGCGTCCTTGCTGACCAGCGGGAAGAACCGTTTGAGAAAAGCGACGGCGCAGAGGCGTTCGTCTTCTTCCAAGTCCAGACGCGTTCCACCGGTGGCTACCACGTGATCGCGGACTGCTCGCCAGAAATCGTCCTGCCGCTGCCGCTCCTTGGAACGGATGGAGCCCGAAAGTTCCTGCCATTGGCCCATGAGGGTGCAGTGGTCGCCCGGCTCGACGGTGGCGGGCGGCGTGCGCCAGTTCTTGCGCCGATCAAGCAGATCCGTCTCGTGTTCATCGCCAACGGCCCAAGCCACCTCCCAGAAGTTCGCAATCTGCCGGCTCCAGATGTCTGAGGTGCCGTGCCCTTGGTTGGCCACCGGGGCCAGAAAACGCTGCCAGACCGCGTTGGCGATGCGCTGCCACTCCTTGGCCAGTGCTTCGGTGGCGGCTTTTCCAGCCTGTGCAGCCGCTTGTGGGTCAGCGAAACCGGCGAGGAACCGGTTGGGGGCGATGGCGTGTTCAGTGGCGCCGGCCAGTTTTTCGATGGTCGCCAAGTCGGGCAACAGGATCGTTCCACCGGCGTCGCGGGTGGCCTTCATGGCGACGAGCGCCAAGTGCGACAGCAGGAAGGACCCGGCATAAAGGTCCCTCGTGCGCCGCGCCTGGGCGACAAACGATTGCACCGGGCCGAAGGTGAAATGGAGGTGGTGGGTCATAGCTGGAGTCATTGGGCCGAGGCGAGGTTCTCGACGAACTGCCGGGCGGCATCACCGTAGCCGGGGATGGATTGTTCGTTGGGCAGAAAGGTCGCTGGAAGCCAGATGGCAGTCGGCAGTGCCTTGCCGTTGGGGCATTGGTGAACGTGCAGGAAGAGCGGGCTGGCACGGCGCTCTGATCGGGGACTGCCCTTAAACATGCGGGGCAGGCCGAATTGAGCGCGGTTGCTTTTGGGTTGTGTGTTCTTGACCGTTTGTTGATACCTCCGCGCCAACCACTGCTGCGCCTCTTGGGCATTTTGTCTGGCAGGCGCGGCTTTCCATGTTGCTACGGAGCTAAACGCCGTCCAAGGAGCCGGGGAGCCGGCGGGCTGACCCACGAGCATGGCCAAAGTTTTTTCCCAAGCAGTCGGGCTATCGGGGCACGTCCAATCAGCACCCTCCAACCCGGTCAGTGTGATGCTGCCCCAGCCCTTGCGGCTTCGGGCTCCGAGGCCACCGGTAAGCCCCAGAAGCTTCAAGGTGGCAAGCACCTGGCCTCGCTGTTCCGGCGAACAGCGTCGAAGGTTGACGTGCACGTTCCACTGCGTGCCGGGCTTCAGGTAGCAGCGTTCCCCTTTGTCGCGCAGGCCGTAGCCCGTGTAGCGCTGCCAAGACGTTGGCGGCCAGTGCTCAGTGACTTTGTTTGTCCCGGAAATTGCGTGCTCCATCCCGAGCAGCACCCGGCTTTGCCCCGTCTCGCTGCTGCCGAACAGCTCGGCCTCCTTGTGGCGCAGTTCCTCAACATTCCGCACCTTGCCCCACTGGAGGGCGCGCCACCAGAAGCGCAGGGCACCCTTAAAACTGGGCAGGCGCAGTTCGGCTTCGGTCGTGGGGTCGGCACCGCCAAGAAACATCGGCGTGACGACGCGGTAGGTGGCGGTGATTGTGTTCATGGTCGCGAGCGGTTTACGGCAGGGTGATGCAGGTCTTGAAGGTTTCGTGGAGGTAATAGACCGGCAGGCGCAGGGTCCGGCCCAGTTCGTAGAGCACGGCGATCTCCGCCTTGTAGCCGCCGGTGCAGTTCAGCTCGATGGCCAGGTCGGGCGTCTGACGGCGGAGTTTGGCGATGTGCTCGACCACGCGTTCGCGCATCTGGGTCAGGGCCGCGGTGGCCTCGTGTTGGGCAAATTCTGGGTCGAAATCGCCAGCGGGCTTGTCGAAGCCCTTGACCGGGATTTTGTATAGCGGCCGGACACCGGCCCGCTTGAGGAACCTTTCCAGTAACGAAGTCACCAGGTTGCCCGATGCCGTATGCGTGTGGACCAAAGTCACGCCCAGGGCGAGGTTTCCTTTTCGATCAAGGAAGCCGGTTCGGCTGTGCAGGGAATTGATTTCCGCCGAAGCCGTCTTGGGGTCAGCCAAGAAAAACCGCTCGACCTCTTTGTGTTTGCGGAGGACCTCCTCGATGGCCAGGCGCGGAGTCTGCGCAGCGGCGAAGTTGGTCAGGAGACTGATACCAGTGGTGAGGATGTGGTGTTGCATGGCGGAAGATTAAGCGATGGGCACAAACAGACCCAGACCGAAGTGGGCGGCGTAGCCGAAGGCCAAGGGGCCGAGGACGGGTTGCGGGAAGGTCAAACGGAACGCCGCTGGAGCCGAGTGGGCGCGACGGCCTTCGCCGTGATAGCGCTGTGCCTGAAATTCGAGCGGCCGCAGGCGGCGCGGCCCAATGACAATTGTCTCGAGCCGCTCGAGTTTGGCGGGCAGTGGCAGGCCAGCCTCGGCGATCAGGCGCCGCAGGTCGTGTTCGGGCGAGCCGATCCACCAGCCGTGAGCATCCCGCTTGGGCCGGCCGTCGCGGTGGGTTTTGGGGTGGCGGGTGGGCACGAAGGGGGTGAGCGAGCGCCACACCGTTGCCGGGCCGAACAGGCGGCAATCGGTAAAGGTCCGCTCGTCCCCGAAGCCAAGCAGGACCAGTTGGAGGTCGTGGCCACCGTGGCCCCAGACTTTGGAGAGCGATTCAACGGCGCGGCGGCAGACGGGGTCAAAGCCGTCGCGGGCAAACAGGGTCACGTGGGTGACGATGTCACGCGGATCATTGGTCTCGCAAAAGATGTACAGATGGCTATGGCCGGCAAGGGGTCGCCCAACCGCGTCGCGGCCGGAAAGCACCGCCGGTGGGTTGCCGCTGGGGAACCGAGCCAGCAACGCCTGATGAATGCGCTCGGCCACGGAGACGGCCTTGAGCAGGCGCGGCAGCACGGCGCTGGAGACGGCGAACCGGGCCACGGTTGGGCGCGCGGCCGGGCTGCGCCGGGCGCGCACCGGCTGCGTGCTCAGGCAATCGGCCGGCCGGATGTAATCCACGAACCGGCTGCCGGGCGGCACCGTCCAGCCGGCCGCCTGCAGGTCAGCAGTGTCGGCGTGGAGGGCATCGAACAGGTCAGCAGGCAAGGTCGGAGCGGGAGTTTTCGTGCGGCTGCGGCCTTTGGGTTTGGTCGCGGCACCCTCGGCGCTAGGAGCTTGGCTTGTGCGCCATTGAGAGAATTCCGTTGGGCTGAGGGGACAGAGCAGACGGATCAACTCGGCTCCAGCCGGCACCGGTTCGTTGTCTGGCAACGGTCGGGCGTTGGGCGAGAAGTTTGCGGGCTCGGGCAGCAGGGTTACCTCGACCAGGCTTTCAGCGCGGCCGAAGTAACCGAGACGGCGGCAGAGCTGGTCCAGCGCGCGGCGTTGTTCGGGGTCGAGCGAAACGTCCCAACCGATGCGCAGCGGGCCGGCCAGATGCAGGAAGGTGTCGAAGACCTTGGTTGGCTTTGACGTTTTGCCTTCGCAGATCGGCATGTAATGGCGCGTGTGGGCTGCGGTGGCTGGTGGCAACTCGAAGGCCGGAAGTTGAGCGGCCAGCGCTTCAATCAGGCCGCGGATCGTGGCTTCTGGGATTTCGGATTTGGCCTTGAGATGCCAGGTGGCAACCAACGCGCGCAGGACTCGCCACGGCGAGGGCGGCCAATCGAGCGCGCCTTCGTTGACGTGCCGGCCCCACGGCGTGGCGTGGTAGCGGCCGGCCGGAAAACGGAGTTCAATCACCAGCATGGTTAGCCCTCGCTGGGTTCGGCTTCCGATTTCTTGGCCTTTGCCGCCTCCTCGAAGACCACGGT
>CALJWR010000141.1 GCA_937976685.1 uncultured Verrucomicrobiae bacterium | reverse complement strand
GAACCAATGTTTGCGCGATCTGCGCCAGGAGTACTGTCTGGCCCCCAAGTCCGGCAAGACGCGTCTGTTGGATGAGGCTGTCAAGCGCACCGCTTTGGCCCGCAAGGTGGTGATTCGCAAGCTGGGCCATCCGGCCACCCTGGTGAGCCGGCCGCGGACCAGGCGCCAGCCGGTTTATGGCGCCGCAGTCCGAGCCGCTCTGGCCGAGTTGTGGAGGCTGTTTGATTATCCGTGCGGGCAACGTCTGGTGGCCCTGTTGCGCGAGCAAGTGCCCCGCCTGCGGCAGCGTGGTTACTGGCAGTGCGCCGCGGAAATCGCCGGGAAGCTGACCACCCTCTCGGCCAAGACGGCCGACCGGTTGCTGGGGCCGGAACGGCGCCGGCTGCGGTTGCCGCCGCACCGGTCCAGTTCGATGCGGCGGTTGTTGCTGGAGCAGATCCCGTTGAAAGTGGCCGATGAATGGGACCGCCGCCAGGTGGGGAACCTGCAACTGGACTTCGTCGCCCACTGCGGCCAGTCCACCGCCGGCAGCTTCCTGTGGACCCTGTCGGTGGTCGACATCGCCTCCCACTGGTGGGAGGGCGAGCCCGTGATCGACCGCACCCAACTCAGCACCCGCCACGCTCTGGATGCCATACGCCGCCGGCTGCCGTTCCGCATTTGCGAGATCCATCCCGACAATGACAGCTCGGTCATCAACCACCTGCTGCTGGACTACTGCCGCCAGAACCAGATTGCCCTGTCGCGGTCCAGGCCGTTGAAGAAGAACGACAACTGCTGGGTGGAGCAGAAGAACTGAACCCACGTCCGCAAGCTGGTTGGTTACCACCGGCTCAGCGGCGGCCTGCAGTATCGCCTGTTGAAGGACCTCTACCGGGTCTGGAGTCTGTGGCGGAACTATTTCCAGCCCGTCATGCGGCTGGAGTCCAAGCTGCGAGCTGGGGCCAAAGTCCACCGCCGCTATGGTCTGCCGGCCACCCCCTATCAGCGCCTGCTGGCCTCCGGCCAGCTCAGCCCGATGGCCCACCAGAGTCTGGAACAACACTACGAAAGCCTCAATCCGGTCATGCTGCGGAAACAAATTGAGTAACGCCAACATGAGCTGCTAAGAACCATCCGCCGGAACGAAACCGTTTCGGTCTCGACCCGGAAACTCAGACCCCGTTCGGTTACCTCTTTCGTGACCCAACGGGCAGTCGTTCGGTTACCGGGTCAAATGACTTGACACGGGGCGAGAATTTTCCTGTCAAGGCAAAGTAGTTGGACACCCGCCTGCGGCAGACAACGAAACTACTTTTGCCCAAAGGGGACATCATCACTTTGCTGCCACACACGCTGGCCATGCCGCCGAGGCGGAGCTGACGCAGCGCGCGTTCGAGTTCGATGAGATTCATTCGGGATCGTTCTCCTGACTCTTGTTGTCAATGAAGTCGCGGTAGAGGGTAAGTTGGCGGATGATGGGATCCACCTGGCGAAGAGTGAGTTGGGGCCGGCGTTCCAGCCAACCGCGAACGAAGCGATCAGGGTTGGCGGGGACGCCGATTTCCAGGGCGGCGGCGCAGGCGTCGTCGGTAAGCGCGGCGCCGTGCTTCCGGGCCAGGCTGAGCAGGCCCTGAATCCGGCGGATGACGACGCCGCCGTCCTGGCGGTACATGTGTTCGGCCAGCGCGCCGGTGTGGGCGCCAATCCTGGCGCAGCGCGCGAGCAGTTGCTCCGTGGTGCGGGGCGTACGAGCGGGGCGGTCTTCCTCCGGGATGCGATAGCCGCCGCGCTGCTGGCGCAGGTGTTCGCGCAACAGTTGCCCGGTGCGCGGATCGAGCACGCGCACATGGCGGTCGTCCCACTGCACCTTCACGCCGCGGCCAATCCAACCCGGCGGCGCGCTGTAATAGGCGGCATCGACTTCCACACAGCCATCGAGGTTTACGCGGCGGTCCCCGAATTGGTAGTGGCGGAAGGGTTCGATCGGCAGCGGAACCAGGGCGGGCTTCTCCTCGGCAAACATGGCAGCGAGCTGGCGTTTGGTGGCGCCATGGATGCGCGTGTCGGCCCAGTTCTGCTCCCAGCGGTCGAGGTAAGCCTGAGCCTCGGCGAGGCTCTCGAAGCGGAGCCCTTTGAGCGGAGTGTTTTTGGCGTGCCCGACGCCGCGCTCCACCTTGCCCTTGCGATCCGGGTCGCCGACGCGGCAGGGCAGGGCGACGGCGCCGTAGTGGGTGAGCAGATCGCGGTAGAGCGGGTTGAGGGCGGGGTCGTAGATGTCGGGCTTCAGCACGCCCTCGCCGAGATTATCCAGGACCACGGTTCGCGTGCTGCCCCCGAGGCGGCGAAAAGCCTGTTCGTGAAGCTCGGCCCAGATCCGGGTGCTGGATTGGAAGGTGAGCAGGCGGACCGCCTTGCGGGAGTAGCCGAGGGTGAGGACAAACATGCGGGCGCGGCGGTAGCGGCCGGAGTGCGGATCGCGGACCATGGGGCCGCTGCCGTAGTCGGCCTGCGACTCTTCGCCCGGTGGAGTAACGATGACGGCCGAGGACTGTGGGCCAGAACGATGTCGCAACTGGCGGACGAAGCGCTTGACGCACTGGTAGCGGCCGGTGAAGCCGTGGTCATCGACGAGGTCCTGATAGATGGCCTTGGCGTTTCGCCCTTTGCTGAGCGAGAGCTCGATGAAGTCGAAGTAAGGCTCGCAGGCGCTGGCGGTGGGGCTGCGGCCGGGCACGGCAACCGGATCGGCGTGGGTGGGCGCCTGGTTGGCCGCTGGGTCTGGGGGATCGCCGGGCGGGGTACCGGCGTCAAGGCCGGGGGACACCGCATTGGCCGGTTTTGAAATGGGCGGGGAGTCGGGGGACATCTCGTTGGCCGGTTTTGCCGGTGGCCGCCGGCCCCAGGCTCGCGGCGGCCGGACGGCAACGCCGGCCGCCTTCAGATACGCGCCGGCAGTTTCCCGGCGGACCCCGGTTTCCTTTTCAATGCGCCGCAGCGGCCAGCCCAGCCGCCCCAACGCGATCACTGGTTGTCGCTTCTCTTCGCTCAAGACATTGCTCACGTCGAAGGAGGCTACTCCTCCCTCGCTGCCAATGTCCTGACTCAGTCCCGTTGGCCGGTTTTGAGGTGTCCCTCATTGGCC
>CALJWR010000140.1 GCA_937976685.1 uncultured Verrucomicrobiae bacterium | reverse complement strand
CGGGCGGATCGGCAGTGAAGACTTCTTGGTTTGTCGAGATCATCGCACGCCTACTACGACTCAAACCACGCCAATTGGCAAGGACTTTCTCCAACCTCAACAACAGCAACCCTTCAGAAATTTAAATAGAATCACCGTGCTGGCCAGCCGCTGTTTCCGCTAATCGCCTTGACCTTGCGGTGAGCGGACTTCTAAGTTTCGCGGCGTGCCAGGCACGCTTCATGTTCGCGCAACTTAAAGGCCTGTTTTCCAACGACATTGGAATTGACCTTGGGACGGCGAATTCCCTCGTTTATGTCCGCGACCAGGGAATCGTGCTGCGCGAACCGTCGGTGGTGGCCATTCAGGCCGGCACGAACACCGTTCTCGCGGTGGGCGAGGAGGCCAAGCGGATGCTCGGTCGCACGCCCGGCAATATCGTGGCCATCCGACCGATGAAGGACGGAGTGATCGCCGATTTTGATGTTACCGGCGCGATGTTGCGCCATTTCATTCAGCGGGTTCACCACCGCAAGCTGATCGCCCCCCGCGTGGTCGTGGCGGTGCCCTCGGGCATCACCGAAGTCGAACGCCGCGCGGTAAAGGACTCCGTGACCCATGCCGGCGCGCGCGAAGTCTATCTGATCGAGCAGCCGATGGCGTCGGCCATTGGCGTGGGCCTTCCGGTCCATGAGCCCGCGGGCAACATGATCGTGGACACGGGGGGCGGCACCTGCGAGATGGCGATCATCTCGCTGGCCGGCATTGTGTACAGCCGCAGTCTCCGCGTGGGCGGAGACGAATTCGATGAAACCATCGTGGCGTACATGAAGCGGGCACACAATTTGATGATTGGCGAACGCACGGCGGAGGAGATCAAGATCCGAATCGGCTCCGCGTATCCTCTGGAGCAGGAATTGACCATGGATGTGAAGGGCCGGGATTTAAGCACCGGCCTGCCCAAGACCATCACGGTTCGCTCAGAGGAAATACGGGAAGCCCTGAAAGAGCCTCTTTCGAGCATTTTGGAAGCAATCCGCATCACCTTGGAACGTTGCCCGCCTGAACTGGCGGCGGACTTGGTGGATCGGGGCATTGTGATGGCCGGTGGCGGGGCGCTGCTCCGCGGCATTGACCGGCTCGTGGCGGAGGAGACCTTCCTCCCGGTCCACATTGCCGACGATCCGCTGACGGCCGTGGCCGAGGGCACGGGCCGGGTGTTGCAGGAAATCTCCTTCTTGAAACGAGTTGCCTCGTCCTCCGCCTGAGGTCCGCAAGCCGGACCGGTGCGTTCGCCCGCGTTTTGAAATCCGGGTGAACGAATGTTGAACAAGCCGTACTGGATCGGCTTTGCCGTGGTGGTGGTGGTGACGCTGGCCCTCCTCAACCTGCCCGAGCAGGTTTCGCGGAAGGCCCGCCTCGCTGTCGGCAGCTTGTTCGTCCCGCTGTTCGGGCTGGCTGGCTCCGGACAAACGCTGGCCGACCGGACGAGTGATCTGACTGCGAGCCGCCGGGCGCTCCTCGATGAGCTGGCCAATCTGAGGCGGGAGAATGTCGAGCTCCGCCTCCAAGCGATCCAACACGCCGAGGCCCTCCGGGAGAACGAGCGCCTGCGCGAACTCGTGGCCTGGCAGCGCCAGACCCCGTGGAAGCACAAGGTCGCGCGCGTCATCGCGCGGGATCCGGAGGACTGGTGGCGCACCGTTTGGATTGACTTGGGCTCGCGCGACGGCGTGCAACCGGACCTGCCCGTGCTGACGCCGACGGGTTTGGTGGGGCGGACCGGCGACGTCGGACTCACCCGCACGCAGGTCCTGCTCGTGGGTGATCCGAAATGTCGCGTGGCGGTGCTCGTCCGCGAGGCCGGGGAGAACGGCGTGATCACCGCTTTCTCTACGAGCGTCCTCGACCATCGGCTCGTGGACCTGACCAACCTCCCGCGGCAAAGCGCCTTGCGGCCGGGACAAACGGTGCAGACCAGCGGCCTGGGCGGCATTTTCCCGCCGGGCATTCCGGTGGGAACCATCGTGGACTCCCGGAGCGTCGGCTTCGGGTTGTACACCGAGGCACGGGTAAAAATGGCGGCGGACACCAGTCGCCTGCGGGAAGTGCTGGTGCTGATGCCATGAACGGATTGCGCTCCTTCATCCTGGTCGGCTTCGCCTTCGCGGGCATCTTCGCCGCCGCCTGGCTGGAGGCACCCCGCCGCTGGCTGGGCGCACAGTTTGACGTGCTGCCCGCGCTGGTTGTTTTGGCGGCGATGACGACCAACGTATTGACCGTGGGCATCTTGGCGGTGTCGGGCGGCGTCCTGCTGGACTCGCTTTCGGCGAACCCGTTCGGCGTCAGCATCCTGCCACTCTTTGCGACGGGTTGCGGGTTGCATCGGGCGCAGGAACTGGTGCTCCGGGACCTGCCCAATGCCCAGGTGGTCCTTGGTGTCCTGGCCACCGCCGCAATCCTTCTCCTGAAACTCATCCTGCTGCTTTCGCTCGGCGAGACCCCCATCGTCGGCTGGGGTTCGCCTTGGCAGTTTCTCGTCACCTGCGGCTGGAGCGCGGTTCTCACCCCGCTGATCTTCCGACTCTTCGACACCGTGGCGGGACTTCTTTCCTACCGGACAGCGGAACCGCCAACCTTCCGTCCCGACCGGGAAATCCTGCGCGGACGCTACTAGCCATGCTGATCTTCGACCAACTGCGACGGGGCGATCCGCGGGTGCGGGTGCTCGCGCTGGCGGTGCTGGCGGCGATGGCGGTGCTGGTGGTGGGACTGTGGCACACCCAGATCGTCTCGTACAAGCGCTACCAGTCCAGCCTGACCACGCAGACCTTTCGTTCGGTGCGTGTGCCCGGGGTGCGCGGAAAGATATTCGACCGCGCCGAGCGCGTGCT
>CALJWR010000139.1 GCA_937976685.1 uncultured Verrucomicrobiae bacterium | reverse complement strand
GAAAACACGCCCGGACCACATGCCGCTGCCGAATGCCTGCCTCGGAACCACAGTCCGCTTTTGCGCCCGCATTCTTTCCAGTTTTGAAAACCCTGGACCGGGTTCGCCTTGACGCTTGGGGGGGGCGCACCGACACTCGCGCCGCCACTCGGCATTCACATTGGAAACGCAAAAGGACACGAACCATGAGCACCATCTACGACATCAAAGCCCGCGAAATTCTTGACTCCCGGGGCAATCCCACCGTCGAAGCCGACGTCATCCTGGACAGCGGCGTCATCGGCCGCGCCGCCGTGCCCAGCGGTGCGAGCACGGGCGAAAATGAAGCCATCGAACTTCGGGACGGCGACAAGAAACGCTTCGGCGGCAAAGGTGTCCAGAAGGCCGTTGCCAACATCACAGGGAAGATCCTTCCGAAGCTCCGCGGCATGGAAGCCCAGGACCAGGTGGCGGTGGACCGGGCGATGCTCGAGCTCGACGGCACGGACACCAAGTCGAAGCTCGGCGCCAATGCCATCCTCGCCGTCTCGCTTGCCACTGCCAAAGCGGCCGCGGAAGAGCTGCAGCAGCCCCTGTTCCGCTACCTCGGCGGCACCAACGCCAAGGTGCTTCCGGTGCCGATGGCCAATGTCATCAACGGTGGTGCGCACTCGGACGCGCCGATTGATTTCCAAGAGTTCATGATCATGCCGCTCGGCCTGCCGACCTTCAGCGAGGGCTTGCGCGCGATTACCGAAACCTTCCATGCCCTCAAAGGCGTGCTGAAGGGCAAGGGCCTCAGCACCGCCGTCGGCGACGAGGGCGGCTTCGCGCCGAATCTCAAGAGCGCCGAAGAAGCCCTCGATGCCATCCTGCTCGCCATCAAGAACGCGGGCTACAAGGCCGGCAAGGACATCTACATCGCGCTCGATCCGGCCGCGTCCGAGTTCTATTCGGGTAACAGCACCTACACACTGAAGAAGAGCACTGGCGAAAAGCTCAGCGGCGACGACCTCGTCAGCCTCTGGGCCGGCCTCGTGGCGAAGTATCCGATCGTCAGCATCGAAGATGGCTGCGGCGAGAGCGACTGGGCCACGTGGAAGAAGCTCACGGACAAGCTCGGCGACAAGGTGCAGCTCGTGGGCGACGATCTGTTTGTCACCAACGTGAAGTTCCTCCGGAAGGGCATCGAGACCGGGACGGCCAACTCGATCCTCGTAAAGGTCAACCAGATCGGCTCGCTCACCGAGACGCTGGACACGGTGGAATTGGCGAAAACGCACGCCTACACCTCCGTGTTGAGCCACCGTTCCAGCGAGACCGAGGATGCGACCATCGCCGACATCGCCGTGGCCACCAACTGCGGCCAGATCAAGACCGGCTCCCTGAGCCGCAGCGACCGCCTGGCCAAGTACAACCAGCTTCTCCGCATCGAGCAACTACTCGGCAAGACCGCGGTGTACGCCGGCAAGACCGCGCTGCCCAAGGGCGCCTGACGGTGGATTTGCTCCATGGCCGGAACGGCCTTCCGGCCATAGGGTCCCCAGCGCAGTACGGGCGGGCGGGAATCCGGACAGGCCCTAGCGCGGATCGCCCGGCACGCCGCTCATGCGATCAGCGAACGCCGGCAAAGGGCCGTCATCCCGCTTCGCTCCTCAGAGCGGCTCCGCAGCAAAGGTGTGCTGGCGGGACGCGCCGCGCGGTGGGGCCGACTTGAGACGCCGGCGGGCAATCATTCTCCTGGCCGCCGAGCGCCCGCCGTGGGGCCCTAGTACACGCCCTCGACGATCTGCTTTTCCATCGCGCCGAAGGGACGCACGTCGCCGACGCCATCCCATGCATACGGCGCGCGAGGCGGACGGCGGATGGCCTCGTCCCGCTCCAGGAAGCGCGGCATGAAAAACTCTTTCGTCAGGGTGGTGAGTTCGACGCGTCCGAATTCGCCGTACGGCACGAGTTCATCCGTCTTTTTGGGGTTGACCACCCGCAGGACCGCGCGCGGTTGGGGAGCGTAGTAGGTGACACTGAAGTTGTCCTCGGGTTGGAGCGGCACACTGGCGGCCAGCCCCATCAGTGTGTTGCCGTAGGTGGGATAGAAACCGATGCGGTTTTCGAGCAGTTCCTCGATGATGAAACGAACTTCCTGCGGCTTCATTGAGGTGCCGCCGCAGAACACGCCGCGAATGCCGATCTCCCAGAGGTGCACCTTCTCCGCCAGGGCTTCGAGCAACTTCGGAGTCGTGAACAGCCCAGTGACCTTGCGATGGGTGAGAATCGTGACCGCCTGATCCACCACGTGCGCCATGTAGGCCTTGGCCTGATCGTACTTCTTGTCCGCCAGCAGCTTTTTCACCCAGCGCGGGTCGAGGTCAATGAAGTAGCACGAACTGCCGCGGACGTTGGCCAGGTGCTCGATGGCCAGACGCAGGCGGCGGGGACCCGTGGGGCCCATCATCAGCCACGCCCCGCCGCGCGGGAAATGTTCATCGGAAATTTTCTCGCTGAACTCCGAGTAATCCACCTTGTAGTCGTTCCAGCCGATGCGTTGTTTGGGCATTCCGGTGGTGCCGCCGGTTTCGAAGATGTTGAACGGTTTGCCCTTGAACGGGGCCGGCACCCAGACCTCCGGCTGCAGGTCACGCAGCCACTCGTCCTGAAAGTGCGGGAACTTCAGCATGTCGTCGAACAACTGAATCTCGCGGCGCGGGTCCCAGTTCTTGGCTGCCCAGTCCAGCCAGAAAGGGCAACCAGTCTCGGGACTGAAGTGCCAGGCGATGATCTCGCGCAGGTGGGCGTCGAGTTGTTGCCGGGCGTTCTGGATGTCGTTGGCGGATACGCTCATGGAAGGATCAGTTGCAGTTCGAACGGAAAAAACTGAAGGCGGCGAGGGGCCGGCAGGTTTCAGCGTCGCCGAGTGGACCAGGACAACGACGTTGACTCGCTTGCATGGCTACTCATGCTCACTTGGCCGCCGCCGGGGCCGGGAAGAATTTGTCCACCGTCGCCTGGCTGGGCGGCCGGCTCAACAGCGAGCCGACAATCACTCCTGCGGCCGACGCAGCCACGATGAAGACCACCGGCATCATCCCCGCGACCAGCAACTCGTCGCCGCCGGCCTTTTTGCCCGGCGCGAAGATGTCGTGCCAGAAAAGCATCAGCCACGAGGCGGCGGTGGCAGCCAGCCCGGTGATCATGCCCGCCTTCGTCGCCCGCCGCCAGTAGAGCGCGGCGACGATCAGCGGGAACAGCCCGGCAAAGCCGGAGAAACACCACACGCCGAGATCGAAGACATGGGCGGTGTCTTTGAGATACAGCGCGAGGAAGTACGTAATGGCGACGATGGCGACGATGAACCCGCGCGCCAGCAGGACTTCCTGCCGGTCAGAGAATCGCTCCCGGCCAAACCGTCGGACGATGATGTCTTCGGTGAACATGGTGCCGAGGCACATGAACTGCGAGTCGAGACTGGACATGATGGCCGCGAGGACGCCCGCCGCGACGATGCCTGTGAGCACCGGCGAATGCACCAGTTGGTTCACCATCCGTCCGAGCACGGCATTGGGGTTCACCCCTTCGCCCTGGTGGCCCGTTGCCCACAGGCCGATCAGGATGCACGGCACCCAGACCAGCATGATGAAGATCGGATGCGCCACCACTGTCAGCCGGAAACTCTTCGCGTTGCGGGCTGTCAACCAGTGCTGGAAGAGGTGCGGAAACATGCCGACGGACAGCGGGATCAGACAGTAAGAAAGGAACTGGAGGTGCCCGATCATCCCCTCGCGGGCCAGCCGCGGTCCGCCAAACGCGCTTTCGGCCGCCCGGCGCGTCGCCTCCGCCATGCCGCCAAGGCGGTCGCTGATCATCCAGAAGGCCACCACGCCGGCGCACAGGAAGACAATCGTCTGAAAGGTGTTGGCCCACACGGCACCCCGCAGCCCGCCAAAAAACACGTAACCGAGAACGATCAAACAGATGATGCCGCTGCCCAGCCAAGGCGGGATGCCGCCGCTGAGCGGATGGGCGCGCACCGCGCCGTCAGCGGCCTTGATCGTCAGCGCGAACAGCTCGGGGAACGTGCCGGCCGTGGCGGACTGCAGAAATTTCCCCGCCGAAATCACTCCCACCAGCAAATAGGGAATCACCAGCAGCACCAGGACCGGGAACAGGAGATAGCCAAGGGTCGGCGACTCGAACCGGTCTCGGAAGAAGGCGCACTGCGTCACGTAGCCGTACCGCTTGCCGATCGCCCAGAGGCGGATGCCCACCAGGAAAAAAACTCCGGAGTGGATCAGTCCGGACCAGGAGGCCATGAGACCGTACACGCCGATGCCGTCGCTGTAGGCCTTGCCCGACGAGCCCACCATGGCGAACCCGGTCATGGTGGTGCCAAAGATGGACATCAACAGCAGGAAGGGCCCGACGGAACGGCTTACCAAGAAGTAATCCGCACTAGTGCCCCGGAAGAACCGCTGGCTCACCAGTCCAAGTCCCAGCAACAGGAGCAGGTACCCTCCTATCAGAACGACCGGCACGTAGGAGATCGTCGCTGCGGCGTTCATCCGTGGGTTACTGGCTGACGGGTTTCGGCAGGCGCTTGGTCGGCCCACGCTTCCAGCTCGTCAGGCCAGGCAAAGCGATTGGCCGCCAGCCACAACAGCGCGGCCGCCGCGGAGAATGCAGCGTGATACGCGAGCCCGACGGGCAGGAAGCCGAAGACGAGGCTGCGATCGGACCACCACCAGAAGTCGTGGTGCAGCACGAACAAAGCGGCGGCCAGGAACCAGATCAGACGGCGGCCAGCAGCGGAGTGTCTTTTGAGATTCATTCTCGGAGGGAACGCTTTTCAGACCCCGGCCTTGAAGCTACTTGACGGTCGTTGCCGGTTGGTCCGGCTTTGGCCCGGCGGCTGCCGCATCGTGAAAGGCGTAGAGGTGGGTGCTGCTGGCCACGTAAATCACCCCATTTGCCACGACGGGCGTGGAATAGACCGGGCTGTTGAGGTTCGTCTCGCTGAGCACTTTCTTTTCGGCGCTCGCGGCCAGCACCACAAAGTCGCCGTCTTCGTCCCCCACATAGACCTTGCCGTCCGCCACGAGCGTGCTGCCCCACATGTGGGCTTTCATGTCGTGGGTCCAGTGCAGCTTGCCGGTCTCCGCGTCCAGGCAATGCACGAAGCCGGAAAAGTCGCCCACGAAAAGCAGCCCCGTCTCCGGATCAATTGAGACGGTCGAGATGCTGCGATGGATGCCCTTGTAGTCCCAGATCAATCCGGTGCCCGACACGTCGCCGGACTTGGTCGCGTCCAGGCAGACGAGCCGGCCGACGCCTTCGCCGTGTTCAGGGTCCTGGCCGATGGCCACATAGACGCGGTTTTTCCAAAACACGGGAGTCGCGTTAATTTCGCTCGGTCCTTCGGCAGCCGGGTATTTGATCGGCCGGCCGTCCTTATCCACCTTGTACTCCGGCGGGTTGCAATCAAACTTCCACTCCGTCTTCAACAGGCTCGTGTCATCGCCGGCGACCGGCTTCGCGTCGAAGGCATATAGCCAACCGTCACCGCCACCGAAAAAGACCTGGTCCTTCCCGTTCACGACGCCGTGCGAGGGCGAACTCCACTGCCCGTGATAGATGCGCGGGCCGATACCCGCATCGTCTTCGCCTGCGAACTCGCCAGTCTTCTTGTTCAGCGCGATAAAACTCGGCGACAACGGCGACGGGATGTTGACGTGCGTCCAGTCCTGTCCGTTCGAGGTGCAGACATAGACCAGGTCCCCCACGATCAGGGGCGAACTGTTGGAGGCGTTGTGGGGAAACACGCCCAGCTCATCCATCATGTCGTACACCCAGATGATGTCGGCGTCTTTGGGGCCGGGCTCCATCGGCGCTTTGCCGGTGTCCTTCACGACGTAGGCGGCCTCGTCCTTGAAGGGGCCATCATTGCCATCCGCCATGCCATTGATGTCGAGGCACATCACTTCGCACCGGCTGGTGACGAGGTACACATATTGGCCTTCGATCTTGGGCGAACTGAGGATGCCCAGGTTTTCCCAGTCGTTCACCTTGCCGGACTTGAGCTTGGGCACCACCAGTTGCCAGAGAAACTCGCCGGTCTTTTCATCGAAGCACTTCAGAATCGAGCGGTCGCCCTGATGCCGCAGGTCGCGCGGGTGATCGTTGTTGGTGCCGACGAACACCTTGCCTTGAGCGATGGTGGCGTTGCCATAGCTCTGCGTGCCGAGGCGGGCCACCCACTTCACGTTTTTAGTGGTGGCCATGTCCACGTCCTCGGTGCCCGGCTTGAACCGGCCCGGGTCGAAGCGGTCCGGCAGCCCCTTGGCGGGCGAGTACATGTTGCGGTGGTTGGTTCCGCCCCACTGCGGCCAGTCGCCCGCGCTCAAACCGGCTGCGGCGAGGCAAGCGGCCGCGAGGAACGCGGAACTGCCACCGATCCGCGCGAAGTGAATGTTCTGACGTTCTTTCATCTCAATCTTTGTCCTGAACTCTGGAATTTACCGGTGTTGGGGCGACTCGATCACCGCCAGGGAACCGATCCCCTGCCGGATCGCAGCCAGCGAGGCGCCTGGGCCGGCCGAACATCTCAATTGGGCGTCACCCGGACGTTGTCTATGAAGACGCGCATCTCCTGCGGGCTGAACGCGAACAAACCCGGCGAGCCTTGGCGGTGCGCCGTCCGATGGGGCACCTCAATGGTCCAGGTGTCGGGCTCCGGGTCGCCCCGCTTCCACGCCCGCGCGCGCACCACTCCCGAGCCGTCCGGGGCGATGTCCACGCGGGCCTTCAACGTGTACCAAGTGTTTGGGGCCCACCGGAACGGCACCGCGACCTTGAGCCGTTCCTGGTTTGAATTCACCTCGAGCTCCTGGGCGTTGCCCTTGAGAATGATCGCATAACGCTGATTGACGACGCCCACCTCGGACATCTTGCGGCGGGTTCCCTCGCTGCGAACGTCTGCCTGAATCGTGTACTGGCGCATCTCCGGGTCCCCGATGAAGGCCGTGCCGCGCTGGAAAAACTTGTTGTCAATGGTCTTCGTCAGCGCCTTGGTACCATCCACCTCGCGCACTTCGAACCGAAACCGTGCCCCGATCCACGGCAGGTGCGGGTAGGCGAAGGGCGTCGGCTCCTCGACGGTGTTGGTCGTCACATTCGTCAGTTCGAAGCCCTCGAAGTCCTCCGCGAACGGCAGGTTGGGCAGCACACGCGCGCGGATGTAGCCTTTGAGGCCATTGAGATCCGCCTCGTAGGCGCCGGCGGAAATCTTCGCGCCGGGCGCAGCCACCAGCTCGCCCCGTTCATTGAACTTGCCGTCCATCATCGCCTTGACGAGGGCCGTGGGAGGCACATGGGCGGACCATTTTAGCTGGGTGACGTCCTTGACGTCCTCGACCACCAGACCATTGGCGTCCAGCTTGCGGGCGCGGAAGGTCGCCTTCTCGCCGGGGTGCAACAACACTTCGGACGGGATGATTTGAAGCTGGGTGGCCGGGCCCGGCTTCGGCCAGGCAGCTACCGGGGCAGCCGGGGGCAACCCCAGGTTGTTTCCGGCCTTCCCGAAAGCGTAGAGCTTGCGCGCGGTCTGGACATAGACCTTGCCATTGTACGCGACGGGGGTGCCGAAGCAGCGGCCGTCGAGTTCGATCTTCGTCAACTGCTCTACCGAGTCCCCGCGATCGCGGAGGATATAGAAGCCACCCTTGACCCCGGCCTCGGACGACTCTCCGGACCCTTTGCCCAACGGCGAGTCCAGAATCGGCACATACAGCTTGCCGTCAGCGAACAATGGGCACGCGTTCCGCTGTTCGATACCCAGTTGAAGCCCCCAGTGGACTTTCCCTGTCAGCGCGTCCACCGCCACGATGTCGCCCTTCTCCTTCACCACGTAGAGACGGTTCCCCACGAGGATGGGCGAACTGGTGGAAGTTGAGATCTCCGGATTGCTCCACAACTCGACGGTCTGCCGCTCGACCACGACCGGTGCCGACGCCGCGTCCGGCGGTTCGACGTCCGGGATGCGAAACGCCACCAATTGACCGGGCTCGTAAGGGGTGCCGAAAATGGAGATGACCTTGTCGTTGTCATGGACGAGCACCGTCGCGTTGATGCCCGCCTTGGCGAGCGGCACCCGCCAAATCGGCTCCCCGGTGCGGGCGTTGACACACACCACCGAGCCGTCGCCGCTGGCCGAAATCAGCACCCGCTTGCCGCGCAGCCAGGTCAGGTACGGATGCGAAAACGAGTTGTCCATGGGCCGGGTCCCGGGGCTGGAGGCCCAGACCAGTTCGCCGGTGAGTTTGTCGAACGCGTAGAAACGGTCGCCGCCGGCACCCTGCGCTCCCCAGTTGCTGGTGATGCCGCGGGTGATCACCAGGTCGCCGTCCACCAACGGCGAGGCGGTTCGGCTGTTCGGGAAGGTCAGACGACCCAGCTTCTCCATGAGCGAGTGGCTCCACAGCTCCCTTCCGTCGGCCGTGAAACCGGCGAGAATGCCCTGGGTTCCCTGCATGTACACATTGCCGGTCTCCGGATCAATCGCCGGTGTGGACGTCGAATATCGCAGGTAGATGGTGTCGCTCAGGAAGTCGTTGTACTTCCGCTTCCAAAGCAGCCGGCCGGTTTCCGCGTCGAAACACGAGATGCCCTCCTGCAAGTCCGGCCCGTCGCCTTCGTAGCCCATGATGTACAGCCTGCCGTTGGCGATGACGGGCGTGGACTGGCCGCCAAAATCGGCCACCCACAAAGCCTCCCCAGCCGACTCGATGCGGTCGGGAAGTCCGGTCTCGCGCGAGACCCCGGTCTGCTCCGGCCCTCGCCAGCTCAGCCAGCCGTTGACGGCAGCGTCAGCGCTGGCCGCCAGCAACAGCGCGCCGGCCAGGGCGTTTAAGGGTTTCAATTTCTCAAACAGAAAACTCATCGGGCATGTTTCCGGAAATTGCCTGCCCTGCAGCATACTGGACGCATTCGGCCAGCGCGGCAGTCCAGCAAGTCGCGAAACGCTTTCAAGTATGTTGCAGCACAGCGCACTTCGCAAACCAGGACACCCACCCGTTGCCAGGGGCTGGCCGCATCGCGACCGGGCACCCGTGCCGCAAATCCGATTCAAATTCGGCAGGCGACGCCGTAGGATGAGTCTCGCGGCTCGAGCCGCAGCGGACACGACTCGACATGGCAGGACACAGCAAATGGGCGAAGGTAAAGCACTTCAAGGGTGCGATTGACGCCAAGCGCGCCCGCATTTTCGCCAAGCTTTCGCGCGAAATCACCATCGCCGCCAAACTCGGCGGCGGCGACCCCGACCTCAACCCCCGCCTGCGTCTGGCGCTGCTCAAGTGCCGCAGCGCCAACATGCCGTCCGACAACATCGAGCGCGCCATCAAGAAGGGCACCGGCGGCGGAGAGAGCTCCACTTACGAGGATCTGACTTACGAAATCTTCGGCCCGCACGGCGTCGCCATGCTGGTCGAGCTGAGCACGGACAATCGCAACCGCACGGCCGCCGAGATTCGCAGTCTGCTGACCAAGCACGGCGGCTCGATGGCAACCTCCGGAGCCGTCGCGCGGCTGTTCCAACGCAAGGGGCAGATCATCGTGGACCGCGAAGCGGCGTCCGAGGATCAGCTCATGGGCATCGCCCTGGAGGCCGGCGCGGAGGACTTCCGCGCGGATGCCGACGGTTATGAGATCATCACCGGGCCGGCCGAGTTCGAGGCCGTTCACCGGCAGGTGGAAGCGGCGGGTGTGAAGTGTGCGAGCGCGGAGGTGACGTACCTCCCCACCCTCCAGACGCCACTGACCGATGCCGCCGCGGTGGACGCGGTGGAGAAGCTCATCGAGGCGCTCGAAGAGCACGACGATGTGAAAGAAGTGCACACCAACGCCGAGTTTCCGGCGGGTTGAACATTTCCCTCCGCTGGCGGTCCCTCTCTTGATGAACGTGCGTCCGCCGTTGTTGGTCCGCCTGCTGTCGCTGCTGGCGACGCGGGTGATCCGCCATCCGCAGCGGTTCGTTCTGCCGCAAGTGGTCCTGTTCGGAGTGGCGGTCTGGGTGACGGCCACCGGTCTGAAGTTCGACATGGATCGCGCCAATCTCCTCGGCGCGGAGCAGCGGTACCACCGCGTGTTTCAGCAATACGAACGCGACTTCGGGGCGGGACAGGACATCGTCGTGGTGGCGGAGAGCGAAGATGTGGAGCGCAACCGGCAGTTCGTCGAGCGCTTGGCGGCGAAGATGGAGGCCGAGCAGGGGCTTTTCACCAACGTCTTCTTCAAGGGCGATCTCAAGCTGATGGGGCCGAAGGCGCTGTTGCTGGTCACCAATGTTCAGACGCTGGTCGAGATGGAGGACGCCCTGACCAAAGCCCGGCCCATGCTCGAAACGATCTCCCAGGTGACCAACCTGCCGTCCCTGTTCCGCGTCATCAACCGCGAGTTTCGCACTGCAGCCACGCGCCAGGTGACCAACGCGCCCCCGGTGCTGGAGGCGCTGCCCGCGCTGACGCGGATCATGCACCTCACCGCCGACGCCATCGAGCGGCCGGGGGTTCCGCCGTCGCCGGGCATTGAGGCGTTGTTCAGCGGCGCACGGGAAGCGGAAAGCAGCCTGTACATCACCTTTGCGAGCAACCGGCTCTACCTCGTGACCTGCCAGCCGGCCGCCCGGGCACTCGCCGTGCCGGCGATCGAGCGCCTGCGCGAGTTGATCGCCCAGACCAAGGCGGAAGTGCCGGGGCTGAACGTCGGCCTGACGGGCGAGCCGGTGCTGGAATTCGACGAGATGAACCAGGCGCGCGACGATTCCATCCTCGCCTCGCTGTTGTCATTGGTGATTTGCGGAGCGCTCTTCATCTACGCCTACCGCGAAACAGGGCGGCCGCTGAAGGCCATGATCTGCCTGGTGGTGGGGTTGGGGTACACGCTCGGCTTCGCCACCCTGGCCGTGGGGCATCTGAATCTGCTGACTGTCACGTTTCTGCCCATCTTGGTGGGGCTGGCGATTGATTTCGGCATCCACCTCGTCACGCGGTATGAGGAGGAACTCCGTCACGGACGCCCCGTGGAGGAGGCCGTGCGAACGGCAATGGTCTTCACGGGCAAGGGGATTTTCACCGGCTGCTTCACCACGGCCGGCGCCTTCCTCGCCATGGGTTTCACGGACTTCAAAGGCATCCGCGAGATGGGGCTCATCAGCGGGGCCGGCCTCCTCATCTGCCTGGTGCCGATGATGACCATGCTCCCGGCACTGCTCTTGCGGGGGCGCCAGAACGTGCTCGACCATCAGCCGCGCGCGTCGGTGGATCCGCGGGCCCGTTTGGAACGACTGTGGCTCGAACGACCGGGTTTGGTGATCGGCGCGTCGCTTACGCTTGCCGCCGTCGCCCTCTGGCACGTCCCGCGCGTGTCCTTCGACTACAACCTGCTGAACCTCCAGTCCAAGGGCCTCCCGGCAGTCGAGTACGAACGCAGGCTGATTGACGTCGCTTCGCGGTCGGTGATTTTCGGCGCGATCATCGCCGACAGCCCGGAACGGGCAGCCGAGTTGACGCGCCATCTCGAGGCCCTGCCCTCGGTGGCGTCGGTGGATCAACTGGGCCTCTACCTCGCCGAGGATCAAACGGAGAAGCTCGCCGCCATCGGCCGCATCAAGGACAAACTGGCGGACCTCGCGTTCGCGGCTTTGGACCCTGAGCCCGCGCGGGTGGCGGAGCTGCGCATCGCCCTGCAAATCCTCCAGACCTACCTCCGCCTCGGGAGCGAGGCAGCCGAACGGGAAGGGGAACACGAGTTATCCGACGGGCTCGACGACGTGCGGGCGGCCGTGGCCCGTCTGCGGCGCACAATGGCCAACGCCGATCCGGAAGTGGTGGAGCGGCGGCTGACCGAGTTTCAGCGGGCTTTTCTGAAGGATCTCCGGGAGACCTTGGTGGCCATCCGTGACCAAGACAACCGCGCCCCCCTCGGCCTCGACGATCTGCCCGTGACGCTGCGCAACCGGTTCGTCTCGAAATCCGGCGATTGCTTCCTCCTTCAGGTCAATCCGCGCAGGGATGTCTGGCAGCGGGAACACCAGGTGGAGTTCGTGCGCGACCTGCGCAGCGTGGATCCCGATGCCACCGGTCCCCCCGTTCAGTTGTACGAGTACACCACGCTGCTCAAGGACAGCTACGAGCAGGCAGCGTATTACGCTCTCGGGGCGATTGCGGTCCTGGTGCTCGTCCATTTCCGGAGTCTGACCTGCGTGCTGCTGGCACTGCTGCCGGTTGGGCTGGGTTCGCTCTGGGTGCTCGGCTGGATGGGCTGGACTGGCCTCCGATTCAACCCGGCCAACATCATGACGCTTCCCCTGGTGGTGGGCATCGGGGTGACCAATGGCATTCACATCCTCAACCGCTTTGCCGAGGAGCGGAATCCAGGCATCCTGGCCAAAAGCACGGGCAAGGCGGTCCTTGTGTCGGCCCTCACCACGGTGGCCGGCTTCGGCAGCCTGACTATCGCCAAGCACCAGGGGATCGCCAGCCTGGGGTTGCTGATGGCGGCGGGCGCCTTCGCGTGCATGGTCGCCGGGCTGGTGTTTCTGCCCACGCTGCTCAACTGGCTCTGCCGCCGCGGCTGGCGGATGGCCGGACTTCCCAACGGAAAACCCGGCGGCAACCCTGCCGGGCCACCGCCGGGTTCCGGAGGAACCGAGGCTTAACCAACCGGTTAGGCCATTGCCAATTTAAGTACCGGGACCGCCTTCGGTCAACGGTCATTCGCCGACCCGCCCGGTATTCATCGGACCACCCTTCAACTCCCCGTCGCCGTCTGCATTCTCGCTTCCGGCTCCGGGCCGACCCGGCGGATCGGCCGGCGAAATCATCACGACGAATTCGCCCTTGAGATTTCGCCGTCCCGCCTCCGCCAACAGTTCCTGAGGGCGGCCGCGGAGGTGTTCCTCAAACCTCTTGGTCAACTCCCGCGCCAGCACCACGGTTCGATCCGGGATGAGCACGGCCAACTCCTCCAGCAACCGCGTGATGCGGAACGGGGATTCGTAAAGCACCAGGGTCCCCGGCAGCACCGTCAAGCGGGTCAGCTCCCGGCGCCGCGGTCCGGGCTTGTGCGGCAGAAAGCCGGCGAAATGGAACTCGTCCGTCGGCAGGCCGCTGGCCGTCAGTGCCGCGACCAGCGCGCACGGACCAGGCACCGCCTCGACCCGCAACCCGTCGGCGACCGCCGCCGCCACCACCCGTTGTCCGGGATCGCTGATGCCCGGGGTGCCCGCGTCCGTCACCAGCGCCACTCTTTCCCCCCGCCGAAGGCGTTCGAGGATTTCCCCGCCCCGCTTCGCCTCGTTGAAGCGGAAGTAGCTGAGCAAGGGCTTGCTGATGTCGAAGTGCCGCAACAACTGCCCCGTGCGGCGGGTGTCCTCGGCCGCCACCACGTCGCACTCGCGCAGCACCCGCAGGGCGCGCAACGAGATGTCCTCCAGGTTGCCGATGGGCGTGGCGACCAGGTACAGCGTGCCGGGTGTCAGCGGGGGCAGGTCGGTGTGCATCGAGGTAGTGAGCCAAACCAGGGATTCCCCGTGGCGGGGGGAATTCCCCGCTCAGGTCGGCAGGTCCTGACCGGTGCTGGTCACCGTCAGTTTCCCATGCTTCACCCCGCGGGCGGCAATCAACTCGTCGGCAATGCGCTTGATCAACGCCGCTTTGCCCCGCACGACCAGCACCTCCAGACAGTTGTCGTGGTCCAGGTGAACATGCAGCGTCGAGATGATCACCTCGTGGTGGTCGTGCTGAATGTCCGTGAGCGTGGCCTGAACGTGTTGCTTGTGGTGGTCGTACACCAGCGTGATGGTGCCCGCGATCTCCAGATCACTCGCGCGTTGCCGGTGCTCCACTAGATGCGCCCGCACCATGTCCGCCACGGCCAGCGAGCGGTTGTGATAGCCCTTTTCGCGGGCCATCTGGTCGAGTTGCCGCGCGAGCTCGGCGGGAAGCGAGATGCTGAAGCGCGTGACGGATTCGGCCGGGCGGCGTCTCATGCCCGCAGAGTAGGCCCCGCCCGAGGCCGGTCAATCGCTCACGGAAGCTGCCACTGCGGACCGTCCCGGAACGCGGCCCGGAGGATCACGCCGCCCACACCGGGCCGATACCAACTGCCCGGCGCCAGCGGTGCCTTGCCGGACTGGCTGCGCGCCGAGTTCGGTCGCGGGCCAAGGCTCCACACCACCCACCGAATGCGGGAGGTGTCGGCGCCCGACTCCCAGACCCCGTTCGTGCCGCGACCCGCCGGAAAGTCCTCCGGGACCCACAGCTTGAAGTCTCCGCCGGGCACGTCGTTGACCAACTGCGGCCCCGGCGTCGCGTATTTGTACGTGTGGCCGGGATTGAACACGTCCTCCATCCCGACCGCCATGCCGGGCCGCCGGTCTCGGGGAAGATAACCGAGGTCGGCGAGTTCAACCGGAAACTGGCACCAATGGTCGTAGAGGTCGGTGTTGCAGTTGATTCGAACTGGTGGCAGCCGGCCCGCGTGATCGTCCGCGTACATCTCCAGGGCCAGACCCACGCCATAGAGCTCGGCCTGGACCTTGGCGATCCGGGCGCGTTCCCTGGCCCGCGACAGGGTCGGCAGCAGCAGTGAGAGCAGCACGCTAATCACCGCCGTCACCACCAGAAGCTCCACAAGCGTGAAGCCCCTCCGGCAGCGGCATGGGAGGACCCCTTTCACAGCCTCTTAATCGAGGGACCGCAAGCGGAAGAACTCGACCGGCAACCCGGTCTCGACGGACACGGTGTACCGGCCGTCAATCACCACAGGAACGTTGGTGACCGCCTGGAAGTCTCCGCTGTCCACCGCCGTCCGCGCCTCGAGCTGGTAATTTGCTCCGTTGACGGGCCAGGAGAGCGTGATCGTGCGGCGTGCCGCCAAGACGGGCGGATCGTGCGGAATCACCTGTTGCACGAACAGCTCGTAACCGGTCCGTCCCTGCGTTCCCGATCCCGATTCCTGGGTGAAGATACCCACGGCATCGAAGCGACCCGCAGGCGCCGGCCCGAGACTGTACCGAGGATGCCGCAAGGTGAAGAACCGGCCCATCCCATCGGTGACACGACAGAGCCGCTGGCCCCAACGCGCGGCGGGATCCCAGCCGGCCGGACTGACCAGTGACAATCCGCGTATTCGCACCCGCATCCCCTGCCACCGCTCGCCCCCCGTTTCGCGCGTCGGGTCGAACAAGTCCTCCGCCGTGTTGGGGTCCCCGTCATCCAACGCCACCACGTCCGCCAGCGTGATCTCTTCCGGCGTCGGCAAACCGTAGCCGGACGCGATCAGCTCAATGGTGAAATCCGCCGCCGGCGACACACTGTGGGCCTCGTTGATGTTCCGTTTGCCGCCGTAAAAGAGGCTCCGGTTCGCGGTGACTCGAATCAAATCCCCCTTGCGGAAACGGCGGCCAGTTTGCGGATCGTAATTGAGGCGGTTGAGCTCGGCCACCCAGGCCGGGTTGGCGTAGCTGAACTCGTCATCGCGGGGCGGGACCCGGTTGGCGTAGTTCTGCCCCATCCAGCAGGTCGTGCCCCCGCGGTCGCCGGGTGCAACCGCCTGAAAGGTGATCTGCCACTCTCCCCCCATGCGACCGGCGTTGGCGCCGTCGTTCCACGAGAGGAATTGCGGGGTCGCGTCCAGCATCTCCTCGGGATCGCACAACAAGACCCCGGTCAAGGTCACGGGGTGGCTGCCACTCCAGGCACTCAGCCCGTTGGCGTCCACGGCCTGGAAGTTGCGGTGGGTCTCTTCGCCGGCGAGTGCGGCCAGCGAGGCGGCGAGAACAACGGCGGGAGCAGCGAGGTGGAGAAGGGCCGCACCGAAGGCGGCCGGCACTGCTTGACGATCGGGAGATGAAATGTTACGCATGTCGATGTCAGTGTTACTACCTGCGATGCTCGCTTTCAAGCAGAATCCATGAACATCAACCGCGCCCACCCGCTGCGTTCTCTCCTCGCCCTCACATTCCTGGCCGCCATCGTTCCGGCGGCATCCAGCCACGACACCCAACCGTCGCAAGCTACCGTCACGGTGCAGTCGCAAGGCGGCGACAACGCCTGGAACCTCGGCCGGCCCCCCGCCGACTGGTGGGAGGAAATCCGCCGGCAGCACGGCCATGTCGGTCCATGGAACGTCCTGGGCTGGCGGATTGGACAGGCCGCCCTGCGCGAACTCGGGTCGGACTGGGGGCGCCATCAACTTGAGATTATCTGCCACCTGCCGCCGCAAACGCCCTTCACCTGCCTGGTGGACGGCGTGTCCGTGGGCACCGGCAACACGCTGGGGCGTCTCGATCTTCGCCTGGCCGAAGTGCTCGATTATCGGCAGAGCTTTGTGTCCGTGCGTCGCAAGGATTCACCCGGTACGGTGCTGGAATATCGGCCGGAGCCGGCCTACCTCCGGTCCATCCTCAATCAACCGGTCGAAAAGTTGGAAGAACTGTCCCGCGACTGCGCCCGGCGGCCCGAGGCGGAACTGTTCCGGGTGGTCCGCCACGAAGCGACTGCCGCCTCGCCGTAATCCGTGGCGGGACATGGCTGCGTCTCCACCCTGCTTGCGCGGCCAGTCACGGCCGGCGCCGACCTTGACGGCCGGCGGCTGGCCGCGCTCAATCGCGGCATGACACCACCGCGCTTTCACTTCTCCCGACGAACATTTCTTCAACGCGTCGCTGCCCTGGCGGCGGCCACCGGTCTGCCGGCCTGGTTTCTGGAGCGCGAGCTTTCCGCCGCCCCACCGGCGCGGCGGACGCTCAGTCCGAACGACCGTCCCGGCATCGCTCTGGTGGGCTGCGGGGGCATGGGGCGTGGCGACGCCAACAATGCCCGTCGGTTCGGCGAGATTGTCGCCGTCTGCGACGTGGACGAAGGCCACCTCGAGGCGGCCGCGAAGCAGTTCACGCAGGACGGCAAGACGCCGGCCAAGTTCCGCGATTTTCGGCGCGTCATGGAACGTGCCGACGTGGACGTGGTAATCCAGGCGTGTCCCGACCACTGGCATACCCTCGTGAACCTGGCCGCAGTGCGGGCGGGCAAAGATGTCTATGGCGAAAAGCCGTTGACGCTCACCATTGACGAGGGCCGGCGGCTGGTGAAAGCCGTCCGGGAGAACCGGGTCGTGTTGCAGACCGGCAGCCAGCAACGCAGCGACAACCGTTTCCGGCTTGCGTGCGAACTGGTTCGCAACGGCCGCCTCGGGAAACTGAAAACCGTCACGGTGTTTCTCCCGGCCGGCCTTCGTGGGGGACCGTTCGCCCCGTCGCCCGTGCCCACCGGCCTCGACTGGGACTTCTACCTTGGCCAGGCCCCGAAGGTGGAATACGTGAAGGAACGCTGTCACACGACGTTCCGTTACTGGTGGGATTATTCCGGTGGCACGCTTACGGACTGGGGTGCCCACCACAATGACATCGCGCGCTGGGCCATCGGCGAGGACGGCCCCGTGACTGTTGAAGCGCGCGCCCTCGCCCAACCGATCCCGGGCGGCTACACGGCCGTCAGCGAATACGAAATCACCTTCACCTGGGGCAACGGCGTGCGGCACATCGTCAAGAGCACGACCGATGACAACATCTTCGGCGGCGTAGTGAACAAGGAGGGGCAGCGTCACGGGCTGGGTTTCGAGGGCACCGAGGGATGGTTGTGGGTGACGCGCGGAGATATTGAGGCCAGCGACGAGGCGTTGATCACAACCCCGCTCCCGGCCGGAGCGGTCAAACTCGAAGCCAGCGGCGATCACATGGCGAACTTCTTTGATTGCGTCCGGTCCCGGAAGGACCCGATTGCGCACGTCGAGGTGGGACATCGGTCTGTTTCCGTCTGTCACTTGGGTGTGATTGCGCTGCGAGTTGGAAAGAAGCTGACTTGGGATGCGGCCCGGGAAGAGTTCATTGGTGATGGCGCGGCTGAAGCCAACGCCCACGTCGCCCGCGAGATGCGGCCACCGTATGACTATCGCTTCATCGGGTAAAAGGCCCGCAGACCAGGCTGTGCCGCGGCTATCGGCCCCGGCCCCGCGATCGGTTACCCGCCGACAGTTTTTGGGCGCCGGCCTCTGGCTCGTGGGCGCCCCGGCGTGGGTCAGCCTTGGCCCGAGAGCCACCGCCGCCGCACCGGAATCCTCCGAACCGTCGCTCTCACCGGAGGAACGCGAGCGGAGACGGAGAGCCATCCAGGCCCATCGGCCCAGCCAACTCAGCCGCCTGCCGGTCGGCTTCCGCCGGCGAGTGGGTGCCACCCATGTGGCCGGCAAATACCACTTCACCAAAAAGCCGTTCCTCCTTGAAGGTGCGGAGAAGCTCCTCGAGCTCGGTACCCGTCTCGGCAAGTTCTGGCTGATACCGCGAGACGTGGAGCGTTCGTACCCGTTCAACCATCGCTGGAGCCGCCACGACACGTTGGTCAGCCTCGCCCGGAGCGAGCCGTTCGCCGAACTGCTGGCGATGCCGTTCGAGACCCTGGTTTTCGAGGCGCATGAGCCGTGCGGCGAGCGCTGGAAGCAGGCGGGGCACCCGCAGGCCTTTTACGACGCGGTCACGGCGGAATGGTATGACCTGACTGCGCACCTCTACCGTGTCTGCCGCGAGCGGGACCTGACCATCATCCTCCAGCATTGGGAGGGCGACTGGCTGCTGCGGGGCGCCGGCCAGCCGTGGAATCCGCCTCCAACCGACTGGCGCGCCCTCTGCGAGCGGATGCAACGTTGGCTCGCCGCCCGCCAGGCCGGCGTGACGCGTGCCCGGCGCGATCACGCGGCCGGCGCGAAGTGCCGCGTTGCCCACGCCGCCGAGGTGAACCGCGCGCTCGACGCGTGGCAGGGCATTCCCACGATGACCCGCGAGGTCCTGCCCGGCGTGGAATTGGACCTCGTTTCGTACTCCGCCTACGACGCCCTGCGAGACGGCCCGACGCTGTGGCGGTGCGTGGAAGAGATTCGCCGCTACGCCCGCACTGGTGCCCTGTTCGGTCCGGGTGCGGTCTTCGTGGGGGAGATCGGCATCCCGGAGAACGAACAACCCGACCGCATCACCGATCGCTGGGATGAATGGATGGGTGCGCTGCTCGCGGCTGACGTGCCGTACATCGTCCAGTGGGAGCTCTTCTGCAACGAACTCAATCCGCGATTGCAGCCCGCGCCGATGCCTCCCATCCGCGAGGCCGCACAGGCGCGCGGGTTCTGGCTGGTGAGGCCGGACGGCTCGCTGGGCGAAGGCGGCCGTTACTTTCACGGGCTTTGGCAACGGGCGACGAGCTGATCAGGGCGCGAATCAGAGCGTGTCCATCTTTCATGCAGCGGAGTCCGTCCCGCTTGCGGCGGATGGCTGGGAGAAGGGGCACCGGTACAATCTGCCGGCGAGCACACAGGCGCCACATCGTTTCTGGCAACGCTCTGAAAGGGGCCGGAGGAACACGGGGCGGATCAACCGCCCGGCGCGTCGAAAGGATCCGTTGCCGCCCCGGGTGGCGATGTCCGTACCAGGCGCAGGCGGTTGACGCGGTTCTCCCGGGTTTCGATGACCCGCAACTCGAAGGGGCCGAGGGCGAGCCGATCGCCGCTTTTGGGAAAGCCGCCCAACCTTTGCGTGACAAAGCCGCTCGCCGTGGTGACGTCCTCGGCGTGGAGCGCCTCGCCGGTGAGCTCGGCCAGTTCATGCAGGGGCAGCAGCCCGTCGAGTTCCCACTCGCCATCGCCTGTGGCCTGAATCAAGGGCTGTTCCTGATCAAACTCGTCCTGAATCTGGCCGACCAGTTCTTCCAGGATGTTTTCGAGTGTCACCATGCCGGAGGTGCTGCCGTATTCGTCCACGACGAGGGCCATGTGGAGACGACGATCGAGGAGCAATTGCAACACCTTCTCCAGCCGGGCGGTTTCCGGCACGAAGACCAGCTTCCGGGCGTAGGGCAGGAGATCGGCAGCGACGGTGATCTTGAGGCGGTTGGCGTAAAGGTCCTTGATGTGGATGACGCCCAGGGTCCGGTCAACGTCCCCGTCCTCGCAGAGCGGGAAGCGCGAGAAGCGTGTCTTGTCCGCGAGATCAAGGCACTCAGCCATGGAGAAGCGGGTGCTCAACACGGTGATTTCCCGGCGGGGCCGCATCACCTCGCGGGCGATGCGCTGCCGGAGGTCGAAGGCGTTGAGCACGATGGCGCGCCCGAGCGAGGTGCCGCCGGTGGTCTTCGTCGAGTTCGAAAGCAGCAGCCGCAGTTCGTCCTCGGAATGGCCGAATTCGTGACTGCTGCCGGCCTGCAGGCCGGCACGGCGCAGCATCCACAAGGAAGCGTGGTTCAACGCCCAGATGAACGGATAGGAGATCAGGTGGAACAGGCGCAGCGGCCGCGCCACTACCAAGGCCACCGGCAGCGGTTTCTGGATTGCCAGCCATTTGGGCGCCTGCTCGCCGGCGGTAATGTGCAGGAACGTCATGGCCGCGAAGCCCACGATGATGGCCGCGGTCTCCCGCAGGTGCTGGGTGTCCGGCCCGGACAGCCCCGCCACCAGGAAAACCGGATGCAGCAGCGCCGAGAACACGGGCTCGCCAATCCAGCCCAGCGCCAGGCTGGCCAGCGTGATGCCCAACTGACAGGCGCTGAGCGAGGCATCCAGATGCCGCACCACCTGGCGCGCGGCGGTCGCCCACCGGCTGCCCTGACGGATCCGTTCATCGAGTTGCGTCTCGCGAACCTTGACGAGCGCGAACTCGGCCGCGACGAAAAACCCGTTCAGAAACACCAGTGCCGCCACGGCGAGCAGCTTCAGTCCGATGGCCAACGCGGCGTCCCAGTTCATCTCACAGCCTCACCTCGCCGAACAAGCGGCCGAGGATTGCCTCCAACGTGATGATGCCCACCTCCCGCCGCGCGCGGTCCTGCACCACGGCGATTCGTTCGCCGGTCTGGCGCAGCCGGTGGAGGGCGCGTTCCAGTCGCATCGTCTCCGGCAGGTACAGCGCGGACTGCACAAACGCGCCGACGGACCGGTCATCCTCGAGATCGGTGCGGTAGAGCGTGTTTCGCAAACTGGCGATACCCAGCACCCGCCCGCCCGGCTGATCGAGAACGACCAGCCGCCCGAGATCCTCGTCCCGGCAACGGCGCAGTAGTTCACTGACCGGCCGGTCACGGACGATGGTTGGGGCCTTGTCGAGTGGCACCGTGAGGGCGCCCACCGTCAACTTCTGCATCTCCACGACGCGAGTCACCAGGGCCCGCTCGTCGTCGCCCAGTCCGGCAGCGGTGTCGGTCATGGCCTGTTCCAGCGCCGCGCGGTCACCAAACATGTCGCCGGTGAACCTCCGGCCCCCGGTCCAGCGGACGAGGGCCTTCGCCGCCCACGCGGTTAGGGTCACCAGCGGCCAGAGGGCCACCGCCACGGCGCGGAATGGTCGCGCCAGCAGCAAGGTCAGCCGGTTGGGGTGACGGCGGAACAGGGTTTTCGGGAGCAGGTCACCGAAGACGTAAAGCACGAACACCACCGCGACCAGTCCGGTGAGGACCAGCAGGGAGTGCCCTCCCAGTGCGGACTCCAGGCCGAGCAGGGCAACACTGACAAACACAAAATTGGCGAGCGTGTTCCCGATCAGCAGGGTCCAGAGGAAATCCTCCGGCTGATCGAGCAGGTTCTGCAACACCCGGGCGGCCGGATTGCCTGCCCGGACCTGTTGCAAAATGCGGAGGCGGCTCAACGCGAGGACCCCCGCCTCCATGCCGGAGAAGATGAAACTCAACCCAAAACTCAGCCCCAGCACCAGGAGCAGAAAGACGGCTTCATTCATGGCGATGCACCTCCCTTCGCCATCCGCTCGACCACGACTTCCCGCACCCGCCGGTCATCGGCGACGGTGGCTGTCCAGCGGAGACCGCCATAGACCACCGACTGCCCGGGAGGGGGCACGCACTCGGCGACCGCCACCACCAATCCGCCCACGGTGTCCACCTCCGGGAGTTCCGGTACGTCGGGAAACTCACGGCGAAAATCCTCCAGCCGCATGGTGCCATTGACCCGCCAGCGGCCCTCCCCGGCCTTCTCCAGGATGAAGCCCTCGGGTTCGCCCTCGCCCCGGATGTGTCCGACCATGCTGCCGAGAATGTCCTCGATCGTCACGATGCCGGCGGTGCTGCCGTACTCGTCCACGACGATGGCCACGCCGCGGCGGGACCGTTGTAGCCGCTTGAACAGTTGCAAGAGGTTGATGCTCTCGGGCACAAACGAGGGTGCCTCCACCACCTCCGCGAAATCCGCCTTCGGATCGAGCAGCAGCTTTTGCGCGTTCAGAATCGCGGCGATCGAGTCGAGATTGCCGTCGTAGAGGGGCAGCCGCCGATGCTTCAGGCGGCGGGCCGCCGCGATCATTTCCTCCACCGGCAGATCGTCCGGCAGGGCGTCCATCTGCGCCCGGG
>CALJWR010000138.1 GCA_937976685.1 uncultured Verrucomicrobiae bacterium | reverse complement strand
ATGCAGGCCCGCGACATGCCCAAAGCGCGGAGGACTGCCTCCGGGCTTTCACCCGCTTGCACCCGGGCCACCGCGCGCAGACGGATTTCTTCGAGCGCTTTGCGGTCCATCGAGCGGGCGTCGCGACGGGGAGGGGCCATATCGGCCGCAACGCTAACCCACCACTCACTCTATGTCCAGTAATCAATGCACTCCTTAATAGCTGCGCCCGGCGCGAGTGGCAAGTCCCCCGCAGCCGCCGCACGATTTCCGAGGGCCGAGTTGGCGACCGCACTTTCGGTCACCGTCCCCGGGCTCCGGGGGAAAGGCATGCCGGCGAATCGCCGCGCCGCCACGCTCGGCCGACTATCTGTTGATCCGGTACCGAGCCCTAACGCCCGTTCAACCGGAACTGCCGGATACCGCGGACGGTTCGGATGGCGGCGGGGAGCCGTCGGCGAGGTCCTTCAGTTCATCCATCCGCCGAAGGTACTCGAAGACCTGGTTGGCCTCCACTTCATCCACAATGCTCAAGGCGAAGCCCACGTGGACGATCACGTAGTCACCCGGTTTGGCCTCTGGCACATAGGCGAGGCTCACTTCCTTGGTGATGCCGCCAAAGCTGACCTTCCCGCTCCGGGTCAGTGGGTCATCCCCTGCGATGCTCAGGATCTTGCCGGGTACCGCGAGGCACATCAGGATTTTGCTGGTTGAATTTCGCGACCGGCCGCCACCGCCTGGCCGAGGGCGATGCCGCCGTCATTCGGCGGCACGCGCTGGGGCCAGTAGGCTTGGAAGCCGGCGCTGCGCAACCGTTGCACAGCGCGCTCAAGTAAATAGCGGTTCTGAAAACAACCGCCAGTCAGAACCACTCGTCGTTCGCCGCTTCGCCGCGCCACTTCGATGGTCGCTTCCACCAGGGCATTGTGAAACCGGGCGGAAATGGCCGCCGCGGCGAGGCCTCGCTTAACGTCCCGGACGATTTCATCCACCAGCGGCCCCCAATCCACCCACCAGGCCCGCCGTCCGCCCCCGGCTGAAGTCGGTACCGGAGCCTCGACCACCGGCAAGGGATACGCGTCGGCCGCCGGCGATTCGGGCAGGGCGAATTCAAGCTCCATCGCGGTCTGCCCTTCGAAGCGCGTGTGATGCCGCAGACCCGCCAGCGATGCCACCGCGTCGAAGAGGCGGCCGACGCTGGTCGTTTGCGGACAGTTCACGCCGCGCACCAGCATGGTCCGCACGGTGTTCAACTCGCCCGCCGAGAAGGCTCGGAGGGTGGCCGAAGAGGTTCGTTCAAAGGCTTGTTCTCCCAGATGCGCGAAGAGCAAACCGAGCGCGATCCGGCGCGGCTCTTTGACCGCCGCTTCGCCGCCCGGCAGCGGGAAAGGGCGCAGGTGAGCGAACCGCTCGAAGTGGCGGTGGGTCACCCGCAGGAACTCGCCGCCCCAAATCGTGCCATCGGTACCATAGCCGGTGCCATCCCACGCGACGCCCAGCGCCGGCGCGGTCAATTCGTTTTCCGCCAGGCACGCCAGGACGTGGGCGTAATGGTGCTGGACGGCCACGACATTCTTCTGCGTTCGCCGCGCGTGGCGGGTCGAGACGTAATCGGGGTGCAGGTCTGTCGCGCAGGCTTCCGTTTGGATGTCCAGCAGGTGGCCCAGGTCGGCGATCGTCCGATCGAACGCGTTCAGGGCCGCCGGAGTATCCAGGTCGCCGAGGTGCTGACTCAGCACCACCTCGTGTCCGCGCCCGAAGGCCACGGTGTTTTTCAGATGCGCCCCAACCGCGAGCACCCTCGGAAGAGGGTCGCGGACGGGGACGGGCAGCGGCGCAAAGCCGCGCGCGCGCCGGAGAACCATTTCCCGATCGAGGACCACCCGGACGATCGAATCGTCCACGTGGCGGACGATGGGCCGGTTGTGGACGAGGAAACAATCGGCAATCGCACCCAACCGGTGCAGGGCTTCGTGTTCGTCCGTGCAAATTGGTTCGTCGGACTGATTGCCGCTGGTTGCCACCACCGGCTGATTCAGCTTGGCCAGCAGCAAGTGATGCAGGGGCGTGTAGGGCAGCAGGACACCGAGCGTCGGGTTTCCCGGCGCCACGGCGTCGGCAATCCACGCCCCGCCGCCCCGCCGGCGAAGCAGGACGATCGGAGCCTCCGGCGACCGAAGTAGTCGGGCCTCCCGGTCGCTGACCTCGCAGGTTCTTTCAGTGGCCGCCGGCGAGGGAAACATAACGGCGAACGGTTTGTCTTCCCGGTGCTTTCGTTCGCGCAAGCGGCGCACGGCGTTGTCGTCCGCGGCCAGGGCGAACAGGTGGAAGCCGCCCAGGCCTTTGACAGCCACGATAGCGCCTTCCCGCAGGGCTTCCACGGCCGCCCCGATCGCCGCGTCGCCCGTCCGCAAGCCTTGCCCGGAGCGATCCCAGAGTTCCACGTGCGGCCCGCAGTCCGGGCAGGCATTGGGTTGGGCATGGAACCGCCGGTCTGCCGGGTCCTCGTATTCGGCCTGGCAGCGGGGGCACATCGGGAACACCCGCATGGACGTGTTCGCCCGGTCATAAGGCAGTCGCTCCACGATGCTGTACCGCGGTCCGCAATGGGTGCAGTTGATGAAGGGATAACCAAACCGCCGGTCGCGCGGATCAAACAGTTCGCGTACGCACTCCGGGCAGGTGGCGATATCCGGCAGAATGAGCGCCGTTTTCGGGCCCTTGCCCTCGCTGGGACGAATGGAAAAATCCCCGAGGCCGATCGGATCCAGCAGCGTGGTCTCCAGACTCTGGATGAAGCTTCGCACGGGCCGTTCCGGCTCCAGCCGCAGGAGAAAGGCACGTACCGCCGCTTCCGCGCCCTCCACCTCGATCACGACACCTTGGGCGGAATTGCCCACCCAGCCCCGCAGGTCCAGCTCTCGCGCCAGCCGATAAACGAACGGGCGAAAACCGACCCCCTGTACCGCGCCGCGGACGACGAGGCGTGCTCGTTGCCCAACCGGCCAGGACGCTTGCCGAGTCGGCGCCGGCGACAGGGGAATTTGTTCGCTCATGGCTGCAGGAGCGGCGGGAGCACCGCCCGCCCGCGACCAACCTGCGGTCCGCGCGGTGGGGGCTGGAACCCAGCCATTCAGGTTTGGGTCTTTTCCGGTCCGCCGGCAGGCAGCTCGCTGCTGGAGTGTCCGGGACTGCCGAACAGGTGGCGGGACTTGATGAGCGAAGCGACTTGCGGAGGCACCAGGCGTTCCCACCCGGGCTCGCCCGTCTTGATCGCCCGCGAGACATCCGCGCTTCGAATGCCCTGGCAGGATTCGTCCACGTCCTGAAGATCCTCGACCAGGCCGTTTTCGAGCAAGTGAGCGTGCAGATGGCGCAAGTGCGGCGCGACCGGCAGGTTCGCGGCCGTCATCATCCGCCCGGTCTCCGGATTGAAGTAGGGATAGACGTAGAGCCTGAGATCGTGCTTAAACAGGCGTCCAAACGCCTCGAGAATGCCCCCGCTGAGGTCGGCGTAGTACTTCTCGTCGAAGACCTCCAGCAGCGTCCGCGCACCGAGTACCAAGCCGATCATCTTCTTCGTGTAGCGGAAAAGATAGCCGGCCAGCCGATGGAATTCGCCGTAATTGGAAATGAGCACCATCTGTCCCAGCGCGGCCAGGGTATCCACCCGGTCGAGAAAGTCCCGGGGGTCAATCACTCCATCGGCGGCCAGATTGCGCAATGTCATCTCCATCAAAACGGCCGCCCGCTCGCCCTGCACCTTCGGGTGCTGCAAGAAGCGCTCCTGGGCCCGCTCCAGCATGTCCACCGTCAGGCGGGTGACCGGCCGAAAGCTGCCGCGTTCGAGGAGCACCGGGCGCCGGTGGAGCACCTCCGCGGCTTGGACGACCTCCCCGCTGGCGGTGAACATCGCGGCGTCGGTCACCCCCTGCCGGACGAGGTCCAAGGCAATCAGCCGGTTGTCCACCCCACTGAACGCTGGTCCGCTGAATTTGGCCATGTCCACCTCGACACGTTCGGGAGAGAGGTTGTCCATCAGCGCCCGAATCACTTCGCCCGGCTGGTCGTGCAGGTAGAGCGAGGCATAGACGAGGTTCACTCCCAGGATGCCCAAGGCCTCCTGCTGCTGGACCGTCTCGCGGTCGTGCATCCGGACATGAATGATGATCTCCGACGGCGGTTGTAGCAACGCGGCTTGGAAGCGGATGCCCATCCAGCCATGCCAGTCATCATTCCGGGAGTAACTGCGGGCGGCGACGGTGTTGGCGAAGACAAAGAAGCGCGTGGTCGCGCCCCGTTTCGCGTTGAGCCGCTGGTGCTGCAGATCGTACTCGTAGGCAAGCATCGTCTGCAGGCGCTGCCGGCTGACATACCGCTCGCTCGCGCCGTAAATGGCGTCGCTCACGGTCATGTCGTAGGCGGAAATCGTCTTCGCGATCGTCCCGGCCGCGCCGCCGACCCGGAAGAACCACCGGGCCACTTCCTGTCCCGCCCCGATTTCCGCGAACGAGCCGTAAGTCGAGGCGTCGAGGTTGACTTGCAGGGCCTTCTCGTGCGTGCTCAGCACGGGGCGCTCCCGGCGGGCTGGCGCGGTCTTGGCACCCGCCAGCGGGAGGAGGCAGAAAGCCCCTTGGGGCGTGCGGTCGGGCGATGATGGCTCCGGACTTGCACTCACGGCTCGCTGGTGATGCGAGACCAGTCCAGCTTGCGATGGGCGGCGTACTTGGCGAAAGCGTGCTCGTGTTGGATGAGCACGGCCCGGACGATGCTCGAATCGTCGGCGCGGCCCATCTTGCTGAAGTGATCCGGGATCAGGTCCACCTTTTTGTGTGCATAGGTCAGGGCAAACACCGCCGCCGCGAACGCCACGTAGGGCAGGTCCTTGTAGGCGCCCTCCGCGAAGTCCTCGACCGCTTCGGTCAGGAACTCGAGCTGCGTGACCAGGTGCGGAAAGGTCGGCGCATTGATCTGGACAAACTCCGCCCGCCACAGCGGGAGCTTGCGCAACAGGGACTCCACGACCGCCGGGGTCACCAAAGCCGCATTGTGATTTACGTAAGCAGCAATCTCAGACATGCGGCGCAAGCTACCAAGGCCCGCCGGCAGGCGAAAGCGAAATGGCGCGCCGGGTCGCCCTCCGTGCCCCCCCTCAATCATTACGATCACGATTGGAGCAGTGATTTTGTGGTGAATTGTTTTTCAGGGAGTGAAACGGACTTCGGGCCAAACCCTCTTTGGCGCAGCCCTGTCAAGTTACGAGTGATCGTAATGATTGAGGCGCGCCCCCGCCGCGCGGCAATTAGGCTCGCCAACCCTGTGGACGATTGTCAGATTCCGCCCGCTTGCGAAAACGCCTCCCTGCCATGTTGAAGTTGTCGAGATTCTGGTCGCGTTCGGGGCCGCTGATGCTGGCCGGCGCGGCCCTCCCTGTGGTTCTCGCGTCCGACGCCGCCAGCCGGTTTGGCTTCACCGGCCCGGAGATCTTCCCGATTGACAACCTCGTCAGCCACCTGCGGTCGGCGGATCTGGACGGGGACGGATTGCGCGATCTGATCGTCGTCAACAACGCCCGCTCCCGCATCAACCTGCTCTTCAACCAGACTGGCCGGACCAACGAGACGGCGCAGCCGAGAGTAAAAAAGGAACTCAACGAGTTGCCGCCCGACGCACGGTTCCGCATCGAGTCCATCGCCTCGGAGAAGCGCATCTCGGCGCTGGCAGTGGCGGATTTCAACGGCGATGGCCGCCCGGACCTCGCCTATTTCGGTGAGCCGCGCGAGCTGGTGGTCCAGTTCAACCAGGGCACCAATTCGTGGAGCATGCCCCGACGATTCGCCATCGAGGACGGACAGTTGGACATGAACGCGCTGGCCGAGGGCGACCTGAACGGAGACGGCCTCGAAGATTTGGTGATGCTCGGCGAAAACTCGCTGCACTTCCTCGCCCAGCGCCCCGACCATACGCTGGCCGATCCCGAGCGCATTCCCTACACCGGCAAGGTCAAGGCCGTGCAAATCCTCGACATCAACGGCGACGGCCGCCAGGACCTGCTGCTGGTCAACTGGGAGGACGCGAATCCGTTTCGTCTCCGCCTCCAGGGGGCGACCGGCCAGTTGGGGCCCGAGGTGCATTTCCCGCTGGCGTCCATCCGCTCCTACTGGTGCGACGACCTGGACGGGGACAACCGGACGGAAGTAGTCACCATTTCGCAGAAGTCCGGGCGCGCCCAGATTTCGAATTTCGTTCAAAAACCGGCCGAGGCGCTGGCGGGTGACTTCCTCCAGGGCCAGTTCCAAATCATGCCCCTGAACCGGACCACCAAGAACCGCCGCGCCACCGCATGGGCTGACGTGAACCAGGATCGCCGGCCGGACCTGCTCGTGGCGGAACCGGAGAACGGGCAGTTGACCCTGCTGCTCCAGCAGGCTGATGGCGGCTTCGCCGCGCCCCGCACGTTTCCGAGCTTCACCGGCGTGGCGGAACTCGCCGTGGCCGACTGGGATGGCGACAGCGCGCCGGAGTTGTTCCTGCTGAGCCTTGATGAACGGCAGGTGGGCGTGACGCGCCTCGATGCGAACGGCCGCATCGCCTTTCCCACGCTTTTGCCGCTGGAAGGCCGCCCCCTCTGCCTCGCCGCCGGCGTCTTGCGCGCGGCCAAGCCACCGGCGCTGGCGGTCATCCTCGATGCCGACGGCAAGCGCGACCTCGTGGTGCGCCGGGCGGACGGCCGGACCACCCGCCAGCGATTGGCCGAATCGTTCAAGGGCAACCCCACCGGGCTGATGATCCACGATGCGAACGCCGACGGGCTGGCGGACCTGGTGGTGTTGATCCCGTATGACAAGATCAAGCTGCTGTTGCAACAACCGGACGGTCAGCCGTTTCAGGAGGTGGACGTCGCCCCGCCCGGCGGCAGCGCGGAACAACCCTGGGCCACCACCGCCGACGTGGATGGGGATGGCCGGGACGAACTGCTGCTCGCCCAGAAAAACTTCGTGCGCGCGGTCGTGCTCCAGGCGGATCCCGTTCCCGAGGGCTCCACGAACCGGCCCGGCTGGTCTTTCCGGGTGAAGGAACAGATTAACGGAGCGGGCAGCAATTCGCGGATCGTCGCGGCCGCCCTCGTGAAAGATGCCCACGGCGACTCGAACCTCTTCCTCCTGGACGCCGAACGCAAAGGGTTGACGCTCTGTCGCCGTGACGCGGCCGGCGTCTGGCAAGTGGTCAAGACGATCAATCTGCCCGTGACCGACTTCAACGCGATCCAGCCGATTGTCCTCGGCGCGCCGGACTCGCCGGCGCTCGGCTTCGTCGGTCTCAATACCGCCGCGTGGCTGCCCTTTGGCGGCCTGGTCTGGTCCCTCGAAGAACTCGATTACTACGAAACGCCCATCAAGGGCGGGTTTCTCCACGACGTGGTGTCCGGCGATCTTAACGGCGACGGCCGTCGCGATCTGGTCTTCCTCGAGACGGGCAAGAACTACCTCGACATTGTGACCTTCGAGGCTCCCGCGAAGCTGGTTCCCGCCGACCGCTGGCAGGTTTTCGAGGAACGGACCTTCCGCGGCCGGCGCAATGAAATTCCCGAGCCGCGCGAGGCGTTCATTGGCGACTTCACCGGCGATGGTCGAAGCGACCTGGCCGTGCTGGTCCACGACCGGATTTTGCTCTACCCCCAGGAGTAAGCGGTCACTGGGCCCGACAGCCGGCGCATCAACGCCGGAACGCCCGCAAAGGCTGCGGCGCAGAAGTATTCGTCCCCTCGGTTCGGTCGCGCAAACGCAGAGCCCGGCGGCTGGTCAAGGGCTGGCTGGCGCGGGCGGTTCACCCCCGAGGTTCTGACCGACATCGCTGAAGGCCCGCGAACACCTGCCCGCTCTGCTCCGGCCTTCCCAGCTCGGCCACGGCGTTGGCAATGGAGTCGTCGTATCTCAGCCGCAACAGGGGCGTCAGGTTTTCCTCGTCCAGTTTCTCGACGCCGACGGTGACGTATTGTTGTGTTGGAGCACGAAATCGAGAAACGCCTGCTGCTTGTCGCGGAAGCGGGTCTTGATGTCGATGCGGGCGGTGGCAGCCCGGACGGCGCGGGGAAGACGGTGGAGATACCTTTGATTGACGACAGCGTGCCCGAGGACCCAGAACATTTCGCCGTCGTCTTGAGCAACCCGACAGGTGGCGTGCGGCTGGCGGCTCCGTGGGTCGCCCGGGTGACGATCGGGAAAAACGACTTTCTGAAACTGAGCCTGAGCCGCTCGGTCAGCAGGGCGCTGCCGGTAGGCGGCGGCGTGAAGGGCCGCGCCGGATAGGAGGCCAGCGCGATAGGCGGCGATGTCGGGCTTGGGCGCGGCCTCGTCCTCCAGCAGCGCCTCCTGCCACTCCTTGAGCCGGCGGCGATACTCGTCGGCGGCGCGCTCGATCAGGGCGGGCCAGTCGGGCGCGGCGGCGGCGAGCACCTCTGCCTGGGGCGAGGCGACAAGCGGCACGTAGTGGCGCTCCCATTGGAGCTCCCAAGTGCGAGAGAAGAGACCGTACTCCGGGTCGTCTGGCGGACGCGGAGTGCCGCCGGGGCCGGTGGCGGCATAGGAGACGGTGAGCGTGACCAGGTAGGTGTACTCGGTGTCAGCCGTATTACGCCCGATGACCTGCTTGTCAAGCGTGAGCCGCGTGGCGCCGCCGCTCACGGTGTCCACGATGCCCTGGAGGTCGCTCTCGTCGGCCGGCCCACGGTACGTGTGCTCGGACTGCCAGCCGGTGGCCGCGTCCCAGACGGGGCGCGTGCCGACGAGTGACCAGTTGGCTGGGAGAGGCATGATCAGAACGCCAGGGCGTCGGTCATGGTGCCGTTGAGCCGGTCAATGAGCGCGCGGATCTCGCGGAGGTACTCGGCGGAGCGCTTCTGCCACTCGACCGAGGTGGCCATGAGCGCGGCCTCACCGCGCGAGCGGTACAGGCCCGCGCGCGCGAGGTCGTCAGCCGGCACGCGCCACTCGGGCGCGCCCCCGCTGCGGCGATCGGTCTTGAGGGCGCGCAGCGCGGTGAGGTCGTCCAGGTATTTGGCCGCCAGCTCCTGATAGCGGAGCGCGTCGGGCGCGGCGCGCATGGCAGCCGTGTACTGGGCGAGCCGCTCGTTGAGCCGGGCGATCTTCTCCGTCGCGCTGAGCTGGTCGAAGAGCAGCGCCTGGGCGCGCTCGATGTTCTTCTCGCGCAGCGCGGCGGCGGATTCGCTCTCGGTCCACGGCGAGGGCGTATTACGCCCTGCCTGCCGGGCGGCCCGGATGGCCGCGATCTCGGCCAGATCGGTAGTGCCGTACCTCTCGAGCATCATACCCCGCTGCACGGCGTCCACACGGGCCGATTCCGCCTGCTGGGCTGGCGTGGCGCCATCGCCGCGATCCCATCCCATCCAGCCGCGGATGGCGCGGCCGGTCTTCCACCCGGCGAGGGCAGTGCCGCCGACGGCCAGCAGTCCGCCCAGGAGCGATCCGGCCGCTCCGATGCGGGTGACCCAGGACAGCGAGCGGCTGAAGAGGGCAGTGAACCGGGCGGTGACCGCCGAGAACAGACCCCAGGTGCGGGACGCTCCCTGGAGGGGCGCCACCAAGGCCAACCGAGCCATGCGCACTGGCTTGAGCGCGGAGGTCAACCAGCCAATGCTCTTGCCCGCCAACAACGCGCCCAGCGCCCACGGGCCAACACCGGACAACAGGTCGCCGGCGCTCTCCGCGGCCCGGCCCGCCGCGGTCGTGGCGGTCGGATGGCGGGCCCGGAACTCCTGCATGGTCCGCAGGAGACGCTCCAGCCGCTGGTTGACCGAGTCGAGGAAGCGATTGACCGGCACCAGCACCAGCTCTCCCAAGTTCTCCTTGAGTTGCCGGCTGAGCACGGCGGCCTCGCCCAGCGGCCCTTTCGCCTGATGGAGCGCGGCCGCCTGGCCGCCGAAGGCCTGCCGCACCTGGGCGGTAATGCCGGCCAGGTCCCGCGCCGTGATGTTGTACCGCGCCAGGCCCACCGCCTGGCCATCGAGCGCCTGCCCCAGCAGGCGCGCCGCTTGCTCCGGGCCAGTCCCAAGCGCCGCCGCCATGTCGAGGACCAGAGGGGTCAACTCCTGCACCTGCCTGGCCGTGGCGCCAAAGGAGAACAGTAGCCGCTGTACCCCAAGCACCGCCGCGCCCTCGATGCCGGTGAGCCGCTCCAGCGCCGACGCCTGGCTGGTGAGCGACCGTTCGAGGCCCGCCGCCGCCTGGCCGGTGGAGACGAGCGCTTGCCGGAGTTGCACCAACGCAACCGCGTTCTGGGTCGCCTGCTGGATGGCCTGACCGAAGCCTCGCGCGCCGACTAGGGCGGCCGCGGCGGCGGCCCACCGCGTGAGCACCGCCGAGCCGTTCCGCAACGCGGCGTTGTAGGCAGACACGGATTCGAGGTGCTGGCGGAAGCCGCCGAATAGCTGGCGCAGGGCGGCGGCGGCCTGTTGATGGCCGGCAAGGCCAATCTTGATTTCGAGGCGCGGGTCAGCCATGTTGCGGTTCCGTGGTTGAAGCCCTCCTCAGTCTGTGCTGCCTGCTCCTGGCGCTGCCGGTGCTCGGCCTGGCACTGCTGGCCGCGGCTGCCAATGGCCCGTGGTCGTTGGCCATCGGCCTGGCGGTGATGGTGGCCTCGGCCCTCTGGCACGGCTGGCGCCTCGGCCGGCGGTAGTCCGTGCTCACGACTCCACCACCTTTCGGGCGCGGTCCCATTCCTCGCGCCAGCCGCGCTGGCCGTCACGGCTCATCACAGCGCTGACGCCGGCCACCACCAGGCGGGCGGTCTGCATGGCGGAGGCCGTGGTGCGGCGGTCATCGGCCGCCAGTAGGAGGAGGAGCTGTTCGGGGCTGTGGCTCATCACATCATCCCAGGTCAGGCCGGTGACGGCGGCGGCGCGGGCGACGAGGCGGGCGAGGCTGTCAGCGTGCGCCGGAGATCGTCCGGCAGCAGATCGAGCCGCGTCCGCGCCCAGCGGGCGCAGGCCGCGAAAAAAAGGGCGTTCACCTCGGGCAGCCGCTCGGCGACCAAGCCGCCTCGCACGACGCCATCACCGACGGGCTGCAGCAGCTATCGCAGACGTCGTTCGGCGGTGGTACTCATTG
>CALJWR010000137.1 GCA_937976685.1 uncultured Verrucomicrobiae bacterium | reverse complement strand
CTGCGCGTCTGCCTGGTGGCGCTCAAGGCGGATCTTCACCCCGAGCCTTCCTGGCCCCAATTACAGGAACGCTCCCAGCACGATCCCCGCATCCCTTTCCAAGCACTCGTCAAGCACCGCGCCAAATGAAAAGACCGTGGGATGATCGCGGCAGCAGCGCGATGTTGTTGCCCAGCCGGACGGGCAAGGGGATTGACTCAGCGGGCGAGGCCCCTAAAGTCCCGGGAGTCGCGGGTGTAGCTCAATGGTAGAGCCCCAGCCTTCCAAGCTGGCCACGTGGGTTCGATTCCCATCACCCGCTCCATTGTGGAGAGGTGGCCGAGTGGCTGAAGGCGGCGGTTTGCTAAACCGTTGTACGGTCAAAAGCCGTACCGGGGGTTCGAATCCCCCCCTCTCCGCCAGCCTGTTCCACCCCCGGCGGCTCGACTGCAAATTCGCCTGCGAACCGCGACAAGGCTCAAAGGATGACCTTCCCGTTTTTTTTGGTCGGCGGCTGCCAATCAAGGTGGGTCGGCGTCCCTCGCCTCAGCCTCTCACGAGGGCCGGGCGTAGCCGGTGGGCGTCGCCTCACCCTGATCGCCGGTTGGCAGCGCGGGGCCGGAGACCTAGTTTGACGTGGCCGCCTGACGACAGCGGACGGACACATGGCCGGAACCATTCCCCCCCACGTCATCGAGCAGATTCGCGCCGCGAGTGACATCGTGGACGTGGTCGGCTCGTACCTGCCCCTGAAGCGCGCGGGTGCCAACTTCGTGGCCCTCTGCCCGTTTCACCGGGAGAAGACGCCCAGTTTCAACGTCAGCCCCTCGCGGCAGATCTTTCACTGCTTTGGCTGTCACAAGGGCGGGGACGTTTTCCGTTTTGTCCAGGACTACGAGAACATCACCTTCATCGAAGCGGTGCGCCGACTGGCGGAGCGCGCGCGGATTCCGCTGGAGTTTGAGTCGTCGCCCGGCGCGTCGCAGACCCGCTTCCTCAAGGAAACGCTGTTCACGATTCACGAACAGATTTGCCAGCGCTGGCAGACGGCCCTCAAGGGGGAAGCAGGCATGGTCGCGCGCGACTATCTCCAGCGGCGCGGTGTCAGTGATGAAGCGGTGAGGCTGTTCCGGCTCGGCTACGCCCCGGACGCGTGGGACGACACCGTCGGCTGGGCGAAGTCAAAGGGCCACGACCTCGAGATCATGACGCAGGCGGGGCTGGTCGTCCGAAAAGAACCGGAGGGCGGTGGCCCGGCCCGCTATTACGACCGGTTCCGCGGGCGGCTGATGTTCCCGATTTGCGATGAGCAGGGGCGGGTGATCGCCTTCAGCGGTCGGATCCTCCAGGGCGACGAAAAGACCGCCAAGTACATCAACTCACCCGAGACGCCAATCTTCACCAAGGGCCGGGTGATGTTCGGCCTCGACAAGTCCAAGCGCGCGATCCTCGACGCGGGTTTCGCCATCATCTGCGAGGGCCAGCTCGATCTGATCGCCTGCTACATGGCGGACGTGAAGAATGTTGTCGCTCCCCAAGGCACAGCGCTGACCGGCGACCATTGCCGCATCCTCAAGCGCTACGTGAACGAGGTGGTGTTGTGCTTCGACTCGGACACGGCCGGGCAAAACGCAGCGCTACGTTCGCTCGACGATCTCATTGCGTCGGGGCTGGCGATTCGTGTGGCCACCGTGCCCGCCCCGGACGATCCCGACAGCTTCATCAAAGCGAGGGGCGGCCCTGCCTTTCGCGAACTGGTGGGGAGGGCGAGAGGCTTCTTCGATTACCTGCTCGATCGCCTGAGCTCGGAGAACGACCTGCGGACCGATCGCGGCCGCAACGCGGTGGTGGCGGGCATGGCCGACGCACTGCTCAAGACGGGCAACGCGGTCCTCACCGACACCTACGCGCAGAAGACAGCCCAGCGGCTGGGCGTCAGCGTGGACGCGCTGCGGGCCGAGTTCAAACGCGCCGGCCGGGCGCCGCGAACCGTGGTCCGGGACGCCGCCGCGAACGTGCCGCCTGATTCGATCGAATCTCTGCCACCACCTTCGGTGGCGGAGTCCTGGCTCCTCAAACTGCTGCTTCTGGATTCGCCGGCTCGCGTTCCCGAGAACAGCGAGGCCGGTACGACTAAAGAGCGCCCTGAGGAGGGGGAACCCGATGCGGAAGCCCTCGTTGCGTGGGCCATGGACCATCTGGACCTGGAGTGGATTCAACACGACACGGTGCGGCGTCTGATCGCCCAGCGCCTTGAAGCGCAACGGGCCGGGACTTGGCGCGGCGTTGCCGCGTGGCTCACCGAGCTGGCCGACGATCCAGCCGCCCAGCGACTGGTCACCGAACAGGTGGCTGAGGGGCGGCCGGTGAAGAATCGCCAGACCCAGCTTGTGGATGTCACGCGCCGGTTGCGGGACGCGGCCATTGACCGCGAACTGCTCGCGCTCGAAGGACAGCTTCGAGCGGCGGAAGCAGGGGGGGGCGGGGCCGGGCTGGAACTGCTCGCCGCGCAACAGCGGCTCCGGCTGGCCAAGCGCGAGCCGCTGCGGCCGATCGTTGAGTAGCCGGGAGTCAGGTGAAGGTGGAGCGCGGCATTTCGAGTCTGCGGGCCGACCCGTCTTTGGCCGGCGCAACCTGCCAACGAAGTCCAGGAGGACTGAGGCAGTGCGAGCGGCCGGGATGTGCTGCCGACTTGCGGATCCGAGAGGGTTTCCACCTTCCGTGTAAAGCAGTCCGGCCCGGCTGCGCGGATGAGTGGGCGGAGGAACGCCGCCTCAACCTGCCGGCGGGGATGCCGGCGCTTCAGCATTTCTGGAAACGCTCCAAAGGCGCCAGTGGCGGGTTCGGCGATGCCGCTTTTCCGTTGGCGGCTTGGATTCGGGAACCCTCGGCGGCCGGAAGTGGGACGACAGGCTTTGAAGCTCCCCAACAAGCAAAAACGCCGTCCCCTTGCGGGAACGGCGTTACGAGAGATCAGCCGAAGCTTACTTGCGGCGGAAGAACAACAGAGAAGCAGCGCCCAACAGACCCAGAGCGATCGTGGAAGGCTCGGGGACCAAGGAGAAGCCCTTGAAGTTCGTCAAGTTGCCGGGCACCGCCGGGGGTTCCCCATGGCCGCCGGTCGTGATCGCGAAGACCTCCGACTTGCCTGCCTTGCCCGCCGCCAACGCAGCGTCAAAGGAGCTAAAGCTGGAGTCCCATGCCCACAGTTGGGCGAAGCCCGAGCCGCCCAGTGCGATGCCCGGAACGCCAATCGGGTTCGGCGTACCGCGCCAATAGCCAGCGCCGCTTCCGGTCAGGAACGGAGACACATTGCCGATCGGAGCCAGCGAAGCCTCGGTCGCGCCCACGTACAATTGTCCGACATACGTGGGCCCCTGAAGCTTGGTGACACCATCCGACTCTGTGACCACTTGGGTTGAGCCAACCGCGCTGGGCGCGGTGCTGAGGTTAAGAGTGCCCTGAGCCATGGCTCCGGCACTTGCGAGAACCGCAATCGCGGCGAGTATGTTTTTCTTCATATTCGGTTTTACTGACTTGAGGTACTGGGTTGCTAGCACTCAGATCAAGCGGACAGAGGTATCAGTTGTTGACACTGAAAGTCCGGGTCCACGTGGCGGCAGCCGCCTTCTTGACGAAGAAGCCCTGCCCCACCGCCGGAGAGGGAGTCTGATCCCAAGCGCCGAACTCGTAGGTGAAGATCGAGTAGCTCTGGCCCGGGCAGTTGAAGAAGTACACCACATCCCCATCGGCCGCCGGGAACCCGAGCACGGTGTCCAACGCTCCGGATTGCGGAACCTGGGACGAGACGAGCTGGAACCCCGCCACCAGCGGAGTGGTCAGCCTGCCTTGGGGCACTTCACCCACGAAAGTGACTTTCGTCGTAGAGGGGACTTTGACGAAGGCCGCTTCACCCGGAGCCAGCGTCTCGTCCGGCCGCTCCCACGCACCGAACTCGAAGGAGTTGATGGTGTAGGCCCCGTTTACGAACTTGTAGAGGACGGTGCCATCGGGAACGCTCGTCAAGAGCTTGCCGACCGTGTTGTTACCCTGGCCCGCGTCCAACTGGTTCGCGATGATCGAGAAACCAGGGCAGAGGTCCACGTTGATGTAACCGACCGCGTTGACCGAGTACACTTGGGCCATCGAGGTCAAAGCCCCGGCGGCGCCCAGTGCAGCCGTGATAACTAACGTTTTTGTTCTCATGATTTGTTTGTTGTTTCCGTGTGCGCCAAGAAGGTGCCAGAGCCTTCCGAGGGTTGTCAAAGGCAAAAATTTGCGCGGAAACAACCGGGTAGTGTTCGTCCACGGTCAGTTGGGGGGATCAAGGCGGGATGGGTTTGCGGTGGAATTGAGGTTTGGTTTTCTGCCGGGCGTTCCGCGCTGGCGGCCGGGCGTGGAGTGGATGAAGGGCCGGCCGTTGGAGGGGGCGAAGAGGGGCCGGCGGGGGGGTGTCGGTGAAGCGGAGGTGGGTCGGCCCGCGGGCTTGATAGCGGCGCGCGCGGCCGGGGTAATGGAAGCCTTGGTGGACAGGGGAGGCGGACCAAGCCTTCCCGCTTGGTGGGCTCGGCGATGCGGGCGAGGCCGTTTTTCAGCACGGTTTTCGATTCGCGCCGGATGGCTCGCCGCTGGAATCTGGGACGGGCACGGTGGCCATCAGGTCGAGGACGGCAAGGAGTCCGGGCTGGGCTTGGGGTGACCGATCCGACCTCGCCAACGCCGAGCCCCCGTCGCGTTCAGATCCCCGGGGGGACTTGCCAGCCACCGATTAGATCGCCAGCAACTCCTCGGCCGAGACCTGGCGGAGGTTTGCCTGCCGGACAAGGCGACGACATCGCTCCAGATCGTTGGCCTCGATCAACAGCACCGCGCGTCGCTGGGCCACGAATCCAGACGCGTTCTCCACGTTG
>CALJWR010000136.1 GCA_937976685.1 uncultured Verrucomicrobiae bacterium | reverse complement strand
TTCTTCCACACGTTCAACGCCCTGCACGAATCGCACCGGCAGATCGTCCTCACCTGTGATCGCCCGGCCGGTGAAATCCAAGGTCTCGAACAACGCCTGGTCTCCCGCTTCGAATGGGGAATGACCACCGATCTCCAGCCGCCCGACGCCGAGACCCGGATGGCGATCTTGCGGCAGAAGGAAAAGGCCCTCGGCGTCAAGCTGCCCGACGTGGTCATTGAGTTCCTGGCCAACCGCATCCGCTCCAACATCCGGCGGCTGGAGGGCGCACTGATCCGCGTCGCCACCTACGGCTCGCTGACCGGCAAGCCGGTGACGGTTGAAGTGGTGGAATCGGTCCTCCATGAGGTCCTTCACGAGGAAGGGCGCCATTCGCTCTCGATTGATGCGATTCAGAAACGGGTCGCCGAGCACTTTGATCTCCGGCTGGCGGACATGACCAGCAAGCGGCGGCCCGAGAACATCGCCTTCCCGCGCCAGATCGCGATGTACCTCGCGCGCAGCCTGACCGAAAGCTCGCTTAACACCATCGGCGAGGCGTTCGGCGGACGCGACCACGGCACGGTGCTCCACGCCTGCCGGTTGGTGAAAGACCGCATGGAGGTGGATCCCAACGTGCGTCAGGTGGTGACCTACCTCGAGAAGCAGTTGAGGCGCTAGTCGCGCGGCAACCACCGGAAAGCCGCACGGTGTCGTCATGCGTCCCGCCGCCCCGATCATAGACGTGCGGGGACTCGCGAAAGAATTCCACGCGTACAAAAAGGAGCCCGGCCTGCGCGGCGCCGTGCGCGGCCTGTTCCACCGGGAACGGGAAATCGTCTCCGCCGTCAAGGGCGTCAGTTTTCAGATCGCCGAGGGCGAATTCGTGGGCTTTCTCGGGCCAAACGGGGCCGGGAAAACCACCACGCTGAAGATGCTGGCCGGCCTGCTCTACCCCACCGCCGGCACGGCCACCGTCCTGGGGTTCGTTCCGTGGGAACGGCACAACGACTATCGTCGCCAGTTCGCCCTGCTGCTCGGGCAGAAGAACCAACTGTGGTGGGACTTGCCGGCCCGGGAATCGCTGGAACTGAATGCCAAAATCTACGGCCTGCCGCCCGCCACCTTTGAACGGACAGTGGCGGAACTGACCGACCTGCTCGGTGTGCAGGACAAACTGCGGGTCATGGTGCGCGAGTTGTCGTTGGGTGAGCGCATGAAGATGGAGTTGATCGCGGCGTTGCTCCATCAGCCCCGCGTCCTCTTTCTCGACGAGCCGACCATCGGCCTGGACGTCGTTTCACAGAAAACGGTCCGGGATTTCCTCCGGCGCCACAATGCCACCCGGCGCACCACCATCCTTCTGACGAGCCACTACATGGCGGACATCCGTGAGCTGTGCGAGCGGGTCATCATCATTGACCACGGCGCGATCTTCTTCGATGGGCGCTTGAGCGAGGTCGTGGACCGGTTCGCCGACTTCAAGCTCGTCACGCTCCGGCTGGACCTTTCGCAGCCCCCGCCCCGCTGCGACCTCGCCCAATTTGGCGAAAGAGTCGAATCCGACCCGGGCACGCTGCGGTTCAAGGTGAAGCGCGACCGGGTTACGGCAGTCTGCAAGACGATGCTGGATCAACTGCCCGTGGCGGACATTGACATACAGGAAGTCCCCATCGAGGACATCATCCGCCGGATCTTCGCCCGCTGAGGCAGGCGGCCAGGCGAGCACCCGGCAGACCGTTACTCGATGCGGATTCGGTAGATTCGCGTCGGCGTCGGCGCAGCGTCCTCCACCTGCATGACCCCGCCGGTGCCGTTCGTACTGACCAGCACCTGCATCGGCCCGCCGGCCCATGCCGCGAACTCGACGTGGTTCACGAAGTTGCTGAGGCTGGTCCACGTCAGACGCCGAGTGCCGCCGGCGAGCAGTTCGATCCCCAGCGAGGGCCAGGCCGGGAGACTGATGTCCGTGAACACCAAGTCGTCCAAGGTGGGCTGCGGCTTCAGCACAGGAATGGTGGCGAGTGAGGGATTCCCGGGCACCTGCGCCCGGTAGATGCCCCCCGCCGGCACCGGCGGGTGGAAACGGTTGAGCACGTTGGTCCCCAACAGCGTGCGGCCGAAGACCGTGAAGCCGCCGTCCACCTGGTCGAGAAAGGCATTGTTGGTGAGGTTGATGAACCACTGGGAAGTCGCGGAGTTGGTCTGCCCACCCACCCGGGCCATCGCGATGGTTCCGTACTGGTTGCCGAAGACCCGGCCCACGCCGTACTCGTTGGTGATGGGGCCGTAGGTCGGGACGGCCAACAGTTGCGCCGTGGCCGTGCCGCGATTGGTTACCGCGTAACCTCCGCCTTGAACGACGAAACCCGGTTCGTGCCGCTGCACAAAGCTGTCCCGGAACCGTCCGTCCGTGACGTAACGCTTGAAGTTTTGCACGGTCACGGGTTTGTCCTCGTCGTACAGCTCCAGGACCCAGTCGCCAATCGGCGTATGAAACTGCACCAGGCTGCCGGCGACCAATGTCGCCGCGAACCCGAAGCCCGCAACGAGTCGCATCATCAGGGGATTCAACATGGGGAAAACCATCGTCACCGGAGTGGTTACGCCGGGTGATACCGCGCCACCGAAACCAGGGCACGATGCAGATGGCCGTTCGAGGCGCAGATCGCATAACTGCGATCGGAACCGGTTGGTTCGGACCAGAACCGCCCGCCGGCGCATGCCACAATCAGGCCGCCGGCGGCGATGTCCCAGAGACGCACGCCCGATTCGATGAACGCGTCGAACCGGCCGCTCGCGACGTAGGTCAGCGCCAGCGCGGCCGAGCCCATGATCCGGATCTTGCGCACCCGGTGGGTCAGGGCGTCGAACGCGGGCAGCAAGTGGTTCAGCACGCTTTCCCGCTTTCCGAACCCGAGCGAGACCACCGCCTCGGTCAACTTTCGACGGTCACTGGCGTGGACCGGCCGACCGTTCAGGCGCGCCGGGCGGCCCCGGACCGCAGTCCAAAGTTCGTCGCAAAATGGATCAAACACGACGCCGGCCATCGTCGAGAAGGCGGCCTCCGGAATGGGGCCGACCGGCCGCCGGCCCACGTTTGCCCGTTGCAGCGCGATGCTCACGCAGGCGTGCGGGATGCCGTAGGCAAAGTTCACCGTGCCGTCAATCGGATCCACCACCCACCGCCACGGTCCACCCTCGTCACCCGCCCCGCCTTCTTCACCGACGATCGGTGTTCGCGGGAAGACGGACCGCAGCCGCCGCTCGATCAACCGCTGGCAGCGCACATCGAGTTCAAGCTTGATGTCGTGCTGCGTGGCGGAGTGGATGGTCTTGGGTGAGCGCCCGTTTCGTCGCATGACTTGACCGGCTGCCCGGGCAGCGTCCACCGCCACTTTGAGGGCGGTGGGCAGCGAAATCCGGTAATCGCTCATCGGGGGCAAAGTCACTTCGAAACCAAAGGTCCTGCGGGCTTCAACGAGTTCCGGAACGCGGCTGATTGGTCGCGGACGTCGGCGGGGGGAGGGGCAGCGTCTCCCCAGAGCGCCAGGCATCGGGCACATACAAGCCGGGGCCAATGCCGGCCAGCGGGTCCTTCGCCCGTCGTTCCCGAAGAAAGCGTTCGACCCCGATGGCGGCCAGCAACAAGATGACCACTCCCAACGCCGGGATGACGATCTTCCAGTTCACGCGGGAGAGCAGCAGCGTCAGCCCGTCCAGGAAGCCCTTCGGCTGCCGCGTCAGACTGGGGTGTTCGGCGAACTTCTCGGTTTGGCGCAGCTCGGATTCCAGCGTCGCCAGCACCTCCGCTTCCGGCAGCCGATACAAGCGGCACAGGGTCCGCACAAAGCCGCGGATATACACGGGCGCCACGAACACGTCATACGTCCCCGCCTCCAACGCGCGAATGTGGTCGGTGCGAATCTTCGTCGCGTCGGCCGCTTGCTTGACCGACAGCTTGGCGGTCTCGCGGGCGTTGCGGAGCGATTCGGCGACAGTGGCCATGACCCGCTCAGTAAACCGGAGGTATCCCCGGAAGACAACGCCGTAAGTGGGGTGGCTCGCTTGGCCATCGCCGGCCCAACCAGCGGCCAGTCTCGTCCCGACCGGCGGAGCACCGGCGGGCCGCCGCAAACTCGACGCGCCGCCGGAGACTTCTTATCCTCCGCTGGTGACTTTCGACTCCCCCCGCCAACTGCGTTGGATCGCAGTGGTCCTCACTGTGATGGCCGTTGGCCCGGCGTTCGCCGCCTCGGGCAGCGCGTCGGTCTCACCCGCGTCCCTGACCTGTGAATACCTCGTCAATCCGCTCGGGTTGGATGTCGCGCAACCGCGCTTGTCGTGGAAGCTCGTGGCGGGGAAGGGCGACACGCGCGGCCAGCGTCAGACCGCCTACCACATCGCCGTCGCCACCACCGACGCGGCGCTCGCCCGCAAGCCCGACCTGTGGGACTCCGGTTGGATCGAGTCCGACCAGTCGCAGTTGATCGCCTACGCTGGCCGGCCGTTGCGGTCGGGCCTCGTTTGCCTGTGGCGCGTGCGCGTCAAGGATGAGCGCGGCCGGGTCTCGGACTGGAGCCCAACGGCCCGCTGGAGTGTCGGACCGATGCAGCCCGCTGATTGGTCGGCGTCGTGGATTGGCACGCAAATGAACTTCGAGCGCCAGCCCGGCTGGCCTCCGCCCGACAACGCCAACCCCGATCCGTGGCTCCGCAAGACGTTCGACCTCGACGCCGCCCCGGCCCGCGCGTTCCTGTACGTCGCTTCGGTGGGCTACCACGAGGTCTATGTGAACGGCTGGCGGGTGGGGGAGGACCTCTTTTCGCCCGCCACGACCGACCACACCAAACGCGCCCGCTACGTCACATACGACATCACCCGCCTGCTCAAGCCCGGCCGCAACGCGCTCGGCCTCTGGCTCGGCCACTCCTGGTCCATCTTCCCGCCGTACCGCACCCCGGACAAACCGGCGAGCCCCATCGTCATCGCGCAGGCGGACCTCGAGTTCGCCGGCGGCAGGACGCAGCGAATCGTCACGGACGAGTCGTGGCGATGGTTGCCCAGCCCGAACACCACCCTCGGCGTCTGGGATTTCATGCACTTCGGCGGCGAGCGGCAGGAGCTGGACAAGGAACAACCCGACTGGGCGAAGCCGGAGTTCAACGACGCCCTCTGGCGGCCGGTGAAGCCCTTCGCGCCGCAACTGGTCCGCTCCGCCCAAAAAGTCGAGCCCAACCGGACCGTGAAGGAGCTCCGCCCCGTGGCGCTCGCCGAGCCGAAGCGCGGGGTGTACCGCTTCGACCTGGGCGGAAACTTCACCGGTGTGATCGAGGCCCGGTTTCGGGGCCAGCCGGGCGACCGGATCGAACTCAAGTTCTCCGAACGCGAGGATCAGCCCATGACCCACAACCTTCACAGCGTGCTCGTTCTTGGCCCCAGCGGCGAGGGCACCTTCCGCAGCCGCTTCAACTACAGCGTCGCCCGGTGGATTCAGATCGAGGGTCTCCGGCAACCGCCGAAACCGGAGGACCTGCGCGGCTGGCTGGTGCGGACCGACTACCGGCGGGCGACCGACTTCGAGTGCTCAAACCCACTCCTCAACGCGATTCACCGCGCCATCCTCTGGACGTTCGAAAACCTCAGCCTGGGCGGCTACGTGGTGGACTGCGCGCAACGTGAGCGCATGGGCTACGGCGGCGACGCTCATGCCACGACTGCCACCGGGCTCGATCATTTCGCGCTCGGTGCGTTTTACACCAAGTGGGCTGAGGACTGGCGCGACGTGCAGGGCAAGGAAGCCGCGTGGGGCGTCGGCAGGAAGGAGGGCGAAGCGGGAGCCGGCGGCAAGGTGGAGTCCGGCAATCTGCCGTACACGGCGCCCACCTACTGGGGCGGTGGCGGGCCCGCGTGGAGCGGGTTCTGCGTCACACTCCCTTGGGAGTTGTACCACCGGTACGGCGATCGCCGCGTGCTCGAGGACATGTTCCCGACCATTCAGCGCTGGCTGGCCTTCCTTGAAACGAAGGCCAAGGACGACCTGCTTCGTCGCTACGGTGGCGAGTGGGATTTCCTCGGGGACTGGCTCTGGCCCTGCGCCGAGGGGGTCAACGGCGACACGCGCGAGACGCTGTGCTTCAACAACTGCTTCTGGGTGTACAACCTCGCCACCGCGGCCCGCATCGCTGAGGTGCTGGGCCGGACCGGGGAGGCGCAGGCGTGGCGCGACCGCGCCCGGGCCGTCCGGGCGGCGATCCACCGGGAATTCTTCAACCCCGCCGATGCGAGTTACGTGAACGGCTTTCAAGCCTACCTCGCGCTCGCCCTGCTGGCGGAGGTGCCGCCGCCAGACCTGCGCGCCGGCGTGGCCCGCCGCCTCGAGCAGGAGATTGTAGTCCACCGCAAGGGCCATTTTTGGGCCGGCATCACCGGCGGGGCCTTCCTGGTGCGGCAGCTCCTCGACTCGAACCGCAACGACCTGCTCTACACCATGGCGACCCAGGAGGATTACCCGGGCTGGGGCCACATGTTGAAGAACGGGGCCACGACGCTGTGGGAGGACTGGGAAGGCAAGCTCAGTCGCAGCCACAGCTCGTACCTGCACCTGGGCGCATGGTTCGTCGAGGGCCTCGCCGGCATCCGCCCGGGCCCGGACGGCCGGGGCTATCAAGACTTCCGCATCGAGCCCGGCGTGTGGCCGGGCTGCCCGCTGGAGTGGGTGAAATGCCGCTTTGATTCACCCTTCGGCCCGATTCGCAGCGACTGGCGACTGGCCGGCGGGGAATTGGCGCTGACGGTCGAAATCCCACCCAACACCGCCGCGACCGTGCTTGTGCCGGCGACGGACATCGCCGCAGTTTCCCTCGACGGCCGGCAGCTCCGGGCGAGCAAGGACGTGACGCTGGCCGCCGGAGAAGGGGGGCCAAAAGTCGCGGTCAAACTGCCCGCCGGTCGTTACGAAATCCGCGCCCCACGGCCTTGATCAGCACGGCCCGCGGCGGGCTCCCGGGCCGAACCCGAATCAATTTGCCGCCGGCCAGACGCGTGACGCAGCGAAACGGCGGCGGGCCGCCGCGAAAACTTCCGACCCGCTCCCGGCGGCAAGCCGGGGCCGGCGACGCGGCCCCGGTCGCGCGACCGCTGCTTTCCCCGCATCCTGTCCTCACGCCGGATAGTCCAGCGCTTCGCGCGTCATCACCTTGGTCAGCGCCTCGGCCGCGCGGTCCTTTGCCAGCCGGCAACCGGTCAGGCAGCCATCGAGCTTGGCGCGCAACCGCACGAACGTCTCCAGCCCGCTGAACCGAACGCACGGGCCCGCCTTGAGCGGATGGAATTCGCCCGCTTCAGAGACGTCGCTGTACGCCCTGGCCGATCCGTCAATGCCAGGGATGATGCCTTCGAGCGCAGTCAACTCGTCCGCCTGATAGCAGGCATGGCAACTGGTCTCGTCCCACGCTGGGTGCCGGTTGTAGCCGTGGACCAATTCGGTGCAAATGCGGGCGACTTCGCCGGCGGCCCGCGCGGCTTGCACATGGCAGAGGTCGGTGAAGAACGCGACGGTGCCGGGCAGGGCCTCGGCCAGAGCCGGATGGTTCCCGCCCTTGGCTTCGAGTTCGATCACATCGAGGACGAATTGCCGGGCCGCGAGCAGCCAGCACAGGGCATCCGCCAGCGGGAAAGTCACTCCCTGGCGCGTCTTGTGATACAGCCGGGCGTCCTCCGCGTCCTTGGCCGTCTGCAGGTGGTCGAGCGTCCACGCCCAGAGCTGCATGGCGCTGGCCAATGTGCAGGCACCGGTGCCGGGACGGTCGGAGGCGATCCGGCGCATCTCGGCGATCCATTGGCGGAACTGCGCGAGGAACAACTCGTTCGTCATCGTGACGGATAGTTGCAGCCGCTGAACGGCTTCCGGCCCCTCGTAGGTGGCCTCGAGTTGCGCGTCCATCCACTTCTGGCCGAGGAAACCGGGACAATCCTCCGTGACGCCGTAGCCGCCCATCAGGCTCACCGCCTCGCGCATCATCGTCGCCCCGTGGCCGGTGTTCCACAGCTTGCAAGCCGGACACAGGACATTGGCCAGCGAGTCCAGCAGGGAGAAGCGCACCAGGGGATCGGCCTCGAGCGCCTGCTGCCGTTGCAGATCACGCGCGCCCACCGGTTTGGCGATAAGTCCGGTCAGCTCAAGGGCTTGCGATTGCAGGGTGGCCAGTTCCTTGAACGCGGCGCGGCCGGTCAGCTTGCGTTCCGCAAAGAGTCGGTCTTTCTCGCGCTCGAGCGGGTCGAGTTCGTCGAAGAGGCGCGCGGCGGCGAATCCCAGCGAAGCACTCGCTTCGCCGGTGGCCCACACGTCCACCAAGCGGTGGAGCACGTCTTCCTTCTGCTGCAGGCCGAACTCGTAGCGCGGCGTGCCGGGCCCCCCCTCGCCACCCCGAAAGCGCCGCCGCTGGTAAAGGATGACCGGCTCGACGGCGGACAGCAACTTGGCCGCCGTCATCAGTCCCACGGTCACCCGGGTGCGCCGGAACACGGCCTCGATGATCTCGCTGTGCGAGTAGTTTGGGATGATGACGCCGTCCTTGACCGAGTACCCGCCCACGATGCGGCTGGCCGGAACAGTCAGGTTGAAGACCGGATCGTTCGTGGACGAGAGTTGATGAACCAGCTTCTTGGTGGGCGTGCCGCGATCCCAGGTGCCGGGATCCCCTTCCTCGAGGATGACCATGCAACTGCCCTTGAGCCGCGGGTCATCGGAGTCCACCGCGGCCGTCACCACGTTCGCGAAGCCCATGTTGGTGATGAAGCGTCCGCGCTTGTCCACCTGGAGCAGGGGCTCCTGCCCTTCCTTCCACTCCGCCACGCGCACCCGCCCGCCCATCATCCCGGTCTCGACCCCGACGAACGGGATGGGCTCGGTCAGGGCAAAAGCCGCCCGCACCTGCACGCGGTTTTCACCGGGCTGAAGCGGGGCGGCCCCCGCCACGTACCGGGCGCGCTGTTCCGGCGTGCCGCGCTCATGGATGGGCGCGAGGCCGAGGTTGCCGGCGAGACTACAGGTGGCCGCCCCGGCATCCACCCACGACAGCTCGAAGGCGACCAACGCCATTGCGAGATTTTTGGGCCCCGCGATGAAGCCGCCCTCCTCGGGGTCGAGGGCCGCCGCCGTGATGCCGCTTTCGTCGAAGTGTTGCAACAGGGCGGCCTTCTCGGGTGTCCAGTCGTGCGAGTTCCTTCCGCCGGCGGCGACCAGCCGGGCCACCGGTCCGCGCGCCACCGACCGGCTCGCCTGAACGAGCAGATGGAGATCGTAGCGGTCGGCGTAACGCCACATGAGCTGGCGGACGTCATCACCGGGCAGGGTTTGAAGAACGGGGGCAGCAGGATGACCAAGGGCTGTTTGCATCAGATTCTCGGACGCTAAGTGTTGCAGGCGGCATTGTTGCCAGTTACCGAGGCGCAAGTCAGCAGAGAAGCGTGGTCAAGCGGTCCGTTCCGATCCCGTCAACAGAAGCGCCCTGGTCCCGTACGTTGCAAGTCAGCCGGGGCGGCTCTTGACCCGCAACTTGCGGATCAGCGGAGCAGTTGGCGCCCCCCGCCAGTGAGCCATCTGTATGGCTTGGGCAGACGTGCAGGGGGATGGCATCGAGGAGGTCTATGTGAGCGGTTCGTTCACCCACCCCGGCGCGCTCCACCAACGGGGAGCCGACGGCGCGTATCGGTCCGTTGCCGGAACTGGACTGCCGACGGTTGGCGGCGAGGCGGGCGCGCTCTTCTTCGAAGCCGGCGGAGACGGCCAGCCCGACCTGCTGATCATCAAGTCGCCTGCGGGCGTGGCGCTTTGCCACAATCAGGGCCAGAGCCGCTTCGCTCTGGCTCCTCCCGGGACGCTGCCCCCTTTAACGAATGCCTGGAGGGTGGCGTCGGCAGCGGACGTGGATCGGGACGGCGACCTCGACCTGTTTCTGGGCGGCGGGACGATCCCCGGCCGTTACCCGCTCCCTGCGGACAGTCACCTCTGGCGCAATGACGGGGGGGGTCCGAGATGTCACCGCTGAGTCGGCCGGCGAATTGCACGGCACGGGCCGGGTTGCCGCCGCGCTTTGGTCGGACGCAGACAACGACGGCTGGCCGGACCTGTTGCTCGCGACGGAATGGGGTCCGGTGCGGTTTTTCCAGAATCGGGCGAGCCGGCCTTCTGGTGGTAACCCGGAACCGGAGCGGACGCTGAACCGCCACAGCGAGGAGGGCGCCTCGCGGCGACAAATCTACCGTGCGCCTCCTCTTCGGAAGCCCCGCGTCGGGTCCTCGGTTGAGCCATCGCTGCTGGCAGTGGACGTGAGGTCGCTTCTGACATTCGGCCCAGCGGACCACCAGCAGGCCCCGACTCCACCGCCTGACCGACGCAGCCCTGACACCGGGGCTTTCCGGCGCTCCCTCGGCAGTGCGACGCCAATCGCCTTGGCCGCGGAACGTGCTTCCGGCACAGTCGCGCCGTGGTTGACGCCCGATCGCGATGTCCGCCGCCAGTCCATTCCAACCCGATCTGCTGACCGACCTGCTCCGCGCGGTATCGCGGTCTTTTTACCTCACCCTCCGCGTCCTGCCGGCTGCCATCCGCCCCCAAATCGGCCTGGCCTACCTGCTCGCGCGCGCCACGGATACCATCGCCGACACGGCGATTGTCCCCGTCCCCGAGCGTCTTCAGGTCCTCGCCGATCTGCGATCGCGAATTCTCGGCCAGACCGACCAATCGCTTGACGTCGGCCGCTTCCTCGCCACCGAGGGCGAATTGGGCGGGGCCAGCCATCCCGCCGAACGCGCCCTGCTGGCCCGCGTGGACGAGGTCCTCGCCGCGCTGGACGCGCTCGACGAACGGGACCGTGAGTTCATCCGCACGGTGCTCGACACGATCACCAGCGGACAGGAACTCGACCTGCGACGCTTCGGCGGCGCCTCGGTCGAGCGCATCGTCGCGCTCCAGAACGACGCCGAACTGGATGACTACACCTACCGGGTCGCGGGCTGCGTCGGGTTGTTTTGGACGCAGATGTGCCGCGCGCACCTTTTCCCCCAAGCCCGGCTGGATGATCCATTCCTGGCCACCAACGGCGTGCGTTTCGGCAAGGGCCTCCAACTGGTCAACATCCTGCGGGACCTGCCCGGCGATTTGCGGCAGGGCCGCTGCTACCTCCCGGCCGATGGTCTCCGCCGCCACGGGTTGACGCCCGAGTCGCTCCTGGATCCCACCGCCATTGGCCGCTTCCGCAATCTCTACGATGTGTACGTGAGTCAGGCCCGCCAGCACCTCGCCGCCGGCTGGGACTACACCAACGCGCTGCCACGCCGGGAGGTGCGCGTCCGGCTCGCGTGCGCGTGGCCGATTCTGATTGGTGTCCGCACGCTGGCAAAGTTGCGCACCGGGAATGCGCTGGACGCGCAGCGCCGGATCAAGGTCGGGCGGAACGAAGTTCGCCGGCTCATCACCCGAACCATCCTCACCTATCCCTTCCCGGGCGCCTGGGAACGGTTGTTCGAGCGCGCCCGTCTCGGCTGACCATGAATCTCTCCCAAGCCCGTTCCCGCCACGCCGCGCTTGCCGCGGAAATCCGCCGGCACGACCACGCCTACTACGTGCTGGCTCAGCCGACGATCAGCGACTTCGAGTACGACCGGCTCTTCCGCGAGCTTCAGGATTTGGAACGGCAGTTCCCCGAACTCGTGACACCCGAATCCCCCACCCAACGCGTCGGCGGTGCGCCCACCCAGGGCTTCCGCCGCGTCCAGCACCTCGTCCCGATGCTCTCGCTCGAGAAGGTCGAGGCGGCCGACCTGACGGGCTCGTCGGATCTGTCCGATCCGGTCCAGCGCCACCGCCTCCAGGACGAGCACACCCTGCGGCGTCTGCTGGAGTACGACCGCACGGTGCGCCAGCACCTCCGCGGTGAGCCTGTGGAATACGTGCTCGAGCCAAAGGTGGACGGCGTCTCGATCGGCGTTCACTACCGCCACGGCAAGCTCGCCCTTGGCGTGACGCGCGGCGACGGTCAGTTCGGCGACGACATCACCGCCAACCTCCGCACCGTCCGCGCCATTCCGCTGGAGCTGAACCTGAAAAACCCGCCGCCGCTGCTCGAAGTCCGCGGCGAGGCCTACATCGCCACCAGCGAGTTCGCCACGCTCAACCGCCAGCTTGAGGCCGCCGGCGAAAAACCCTTTCCCAACGCCCGCAACGCCACCGCCGGCACGCTCAAGCTCCTGGACCCCCGCCTCGTGGCCGCCCGCCCCATTCGCGCCGTGTTTTACGCCGTCGGCGCGTGCGAGGGCATCGCCTGGGAAACGCACGCGGAGATGCTGGCGGCGTTGAAGGCGTTCGGCCTGCCCATTCAGCGCCACTGGTGGCTCTGCCGCGACATGGAGGAAGTGCTCCGCGTTTATCGCGACGAGGTTGTCTGCCACTACGACGAGCCGCGCGACCTGCGGACCCGGGTGCCCTACGACATTGATGGCGTGGTCATCAAGGTCAACCGTCTCGCCGATTGGGCGCGCCTCCCCTCCAAGAGCCGCGCTCCCGGCTACGCCATCGTCCACAAACCCATTCCCTGGATCACCCCCGCCGAGACTGTCCTGCGCGCCATCACCATCCAGGTCGGGCGCACCGGCGTCCTCACGCCCGTGGCCGAGCTCGCACCGGTCTTCGTCCAAGGCTCGACCATCTCCCGCGCCACACTGCACAACGAGGACGAAATCCGCCGCAAGGACATCCGGATCGGCGACACCGTCATCATCCGCAAGGCCGGGATGGTGATTCCCGAAGTCGTGGAAGTCGTGAAGACGAAGCGGCCCAAAGGCGTGAAGGAATTCGATCTCGTCGCCCACGTCGGCGGAAAGTGTCCGGCCTGCGGGGGGCCGATCGCCCGGGAACGAGTGTCCGGCGGCGAAAGCGAAGAAGTCGCCTGGCGCTGTCAGAATCTCAGCGGCTGCCCGGCGCAGAAAACTCGCCGGCTGGAATACTTCGCGGCCAGGAAGGCCCTCGACCTCGAATCCCTCGGCGGCATTGTGGCCGAGAAGCTCGTCGAGCGGGGACTGGTCAGCGAACCGCTCGATCTCTTCACGCTTCCCGAAGAAAAACTCGCCGCCCTCAACCTCGGCACCGACGACGAACCGCGGGTTTTCGGGGCCAAGAACGCTGCCAAGGTGCGGGAAGCCCTCGAGCGCGCTCGCAACCTGCCCCTGCACCGGTGGCTGGTTGCGCTGGCCATCCCCGAGATCGGCGAGCAGACCGCCCACGACCTCGCGCAGTTCCACGAGACCCTCGAAGACCTCGCCGACTCCAAGCTGCTCCGCGACGTGCTGGAACTGACCCGCCTCCGCGACGAGCGGCGCAAGGATGAGGCCGATGCCGTCGGCCGGCGTCTCATCGAATCCGGCTTCGCCCAGCCATCGAAGAAGAAGGACGCCGCCCCGCGGGACGCGGTCGTGACCGTCGGCCCCGTTGCCGCCCAAGCGCTGCTCGACTGGTTCGCCAGCCCTGCCGGCCGCGACGTGCTGACGCGCCTGCGGCAACTCGGCATCTCGCCACGCGGCGCCGCGAAGTCCGCGGCCACGGCCGGCCATCCCTTTTCGGGCAAGACGTTCGTCCTCACCGGCACGCTGCCCACGCTGACCCGTGACCAGGCCACCGCGCTCATCCGCGGCGTGGGTGGCAATGTGACGGGCTCCGTGAGCAAGAACACCGATTACGTGCTGGCGGGCGAAAGCGCGGGCTCCAAACTCGACAAGGCCCGCGCCCTCGGCATCCCCGTGCTGGACGAAGCGCAGTTCCGCCGGCAGTTGGCGGAGGCGCAAACCATCCGCACCGCCTGACGGCTCATCCCGGGCGCGCTGCCGTTCCCCTGTGTTGCGGTCTTCGGCGCCGCCACCGTTTCCCCGGGTGTTGCTGGCGGCCAATCCTGTGTCACCGTTGTCGGCCATGCGTCGAACGAATCTGATCGGTGTCCTCGCGGCAGTGACTTTCGCGGTCACGGCCGCGCTGGCCCACACGGGCACCCAACCCTCGGTCCACGACACGGTGGCAGGAGTGCTGGAGCGCCTGCGACAAGCGCCCACCCGCAGCCGGATTGAAAAGCTCGATCCCGCCCGGGCCGAGCGCCTGCTGACCCGCCCCGAACGCCAGGTCCTTGCCACCGGCCACATCACCTTCCACGTCAACCAGCCCGCGCGGGTCACGGTATTCCGCGACAAGTCCCTGGACGCTGATCCGTTCTGGTTGCGCGAGGGCGGTTGGCGCAAGACCCCCGAGACGGTCAAGGTGGGCGACACCACGTTCGATCTCTGGGAAAAGGACTTCGCCGCCGGAGAGGTGGGGCTGGGGGTGAACTCGATTCGCGGGGGCGGCCGGCACTACTTCGTCGCCGTGGCGCCGCTGGGCGGGCAACCCCTCGCGTTGGAGGACCTCTACCCGGGCCAACTGCGACTCACCAACGTGGTCGCCGGCGCGCCCCCGTGGGCGGACCGAACAGAGACGTTGAAGGTTTTCCCGGAACGGTTCACCGGCCGAACGCTGATCCAGACCCTGCACGCGCGGCGCGACGACGCAAAGCTGGTGGACCGGCTGCGCTGGACGCAGTACCCGGCCGCGCCCCGGCCCGACCATCTGGTGCTGACGTGGGCCGATGACCCGCGGACTTCGCAGGCCATTCAGTGGCGCACGAGCCGCAAGGTGGAACGCGGCGCGGTGGCGGTCAGCGAAGCGGCAGCGGCTCACCGGCCGGTTGCGACGTGGCGGCAGGTGCCGGCCATCACGGCGGTGCTCACCTCACCGAGCACGGTCAACAACCCGACGGTGAACCGCCACACGGTGGAGTTGACGGGGTTGAAGCCCGGCACGCGCTACGTGTATCGCGTGGGCACCGGTGACCGGCGCCAATGGTCGGAGCCGCGCGAGTTCACCACCGCCCCGGTCGGACCGGCGTCGTTTTCGTTTGTGTATCTGGGGGACGCGCAGAACGGGTTGGACACGTGGGGCCGGTTGCTGCGCGGGGCATTTCAGGCGCGGCCCGACGCGGCATTCCACCTCCTGGCGGGCGACCTGGTGAATCGCGGCAACGAGCGCGATGACTGGGACGAGTTCTTCGAGAACGCGCAGGGCGTGTTTGATCGCCGCCCGCTGGTGCCGGTCATCGGCAATCACGAGTGTCAGGGCGGTCTCCCGACGATGTACTTGAACCAGTTCGCGCTGCCCCGCAATGGTCCGCCCAGCCTCACACCGGAACGCGCCTACTCGTTCGAGTACGGCCACGCGCTGTTCGTCATCCTCGACTCCAACCTGTCACCGGCCTCCCAGGCGCCGTGGCTGGAGGAAACCCTCGCGCGGAGCCGCGCGCGCTGGAAGTTCGTGGCCTATCATCATCCCGCCTACTCGTCCGCGCCCAATCGCGACAACCAGGCGGTGCGAGACGTCTGGGTGCCCATCTTCGACCGACACGGCGTGGACCTGGCGCTGCAGGGGCACGATCACGCCTATCTCCGCACGCACCCGCTCCGGGCCGGCCAGCCGGTCGCGGACCCTGCCAACGGCACGACTTACATCGTCTCTGTGTCCGGCACCAAAATGTACGATCAGGCCCGGCGCCCGGAGACGCTGGTGGGCTTCACCAAGGTGTCCACCTGGCAGGTGCTCGACCTGGAACTGGAGGGCGATCGTTTGACGTATCGCGCCTACGACGCAGCAGGCCGGCTGCGGGACCAGTTCGTGATTCAGAAGTGAGCAGCCGCGGGGCAGTCGTCACGCTCCGCCGGTCGCTCCCTTGCTGACCGCCCGGCCCGACGACGGGCCTCACCGCTTCATGAATAGCAG